>JBBRCX010000004.1:0-92404 GCA_038204465.1 Tepidisphaerales bacterium
CCCTTCGCGCCACTCGAGCTTTCCGCCCGTGCGGGCGTTGACCAGTTTGACCATCTCGTAGCCGTACATCGGCCGCTCGCAAAGCAGCGCGAGCACCACCGGGACAACGCTGCCTTTGACCAGGTCTTGTGAGAATTCCACGTGAGCTCCTCGCCGGCGTGCGGGCGGGCCGGATGCCTTGGATGCCTGGGGTATGATACCTAGGAAGCCGAGGGTCGGCAATGGCGTGTCATTTCGCTGGGACTCGGGGGGGGTTGCTGGCAGCAAGCGGTCTGGGCCCACCGGAAGACGCGGACAATCGGCCTTTCCCGCATTAGATGTTCCGCCCTTTCCGCCCCCTGACCCATCCCCAGTTTCGCCGCCGGTTATGTGGCGTGCACAGTCCGCCGGCCCTCGCCTGACGGCAGCGGCAAGTTTAAAAATCTGAAATCCCCCTGGAAGGGTTGACTCCATGAAGAAAGACTGTATAATGAATCATGCCTCGGCGCAGCGGCTGGGGCCGTGTCGGAACGCTCTTTGACAAATGAATCGGTGAAACCGTCGGGCCGCCGAATCGGCAGTCCCGGCTGGGGCCGTTCGGGTCGGCAGTGAGGTCTGTGGCGCGCGGTTGAGGTCTTCCTGGTCCACGAAAGCCCTCAAAAGCCCACCAAAGCCCTGCATCGGATTGCCAAAGCCGGCGAAAGCCTGCAAGGTCGCCTGGGCTGGCGGCGAAAAGCCTGGCCCGCACGCGGCGCGGCCTCGGGACCGAGGTCGATCCGGCTGCCGATCACTGGGGCGGGTTCGTCGTGAGTTTGAGGAAACTGGGGATGAGTCAGAGCCGTTCTCATGTCAGTTCGCCCTCACTTGCGAGCCGCAGGGCGAATCCCTATACTTCCCCGCTTCTCAATGGCCGGCGCCGCTTTGTGCTGGCTGGGGCTGGAGTTAGACAGGAAGGGTATGCCGACAATCAATCAGTTGATCAAGAAGCCGCGGCGGAGTCTGCCGCGGATTAACAAGGTGAAAGACCTGGAGGCGTCGCCGCAGAAGCGCGGCGTGTGTCTGCAGGTCAAGACGATGACGCCGAAGAAGCCCAACTCGGCGCTGCGAAAGATCGCGCGGGTGCGGCTCAGCAACGGCAAGGAAGTGACGGCGTACATCCCGGGCGAAGAGCATAACCTGCAGGAGCACAGCATCGTGCTGGTACGCGGCGGCCGCGTGCGCGACCTGCCGGGCGTCCGCTATCATATTGTCCGCGGAACGCTCGACGCGCTGGGCGTCGAGGGTCGTAAGCGCAGCCGCAGCAAGTACGGAGCGAAGGCGGGAAAGTAACGGGGGCGCACTTGTTGGTGCTGGCGGACATAGCAGGGGGACTCAACCTCACCAGCGTGATCGTCTTCCTGATCGCGGTGCTGGCGGTGATGGGTTTTCTGATCTGGTGGTTGAGGCGGTAAGTATTCGTTCAGACATTCGGAGACGACAGCAAGATGGCATACAAGAAATTCACAGCCAGCGAGGACATGCTCAAGCCGGACGCTCGCTTCAACAGCAAGCTGGTGAGCAAATTCATCAATTCGTTAATGTGGGACGGCAAGAAGGCCGTCGCCCAGAGCATCTTCTATGACGCGATGGAGATCGTGACCAAGAAGGTGAAGGACGTCCAGCCGCTGGAGCTGTTCGAGACCGCGATCAACAACGTGAAACCTTACGTCGAGGTGCGCAGCCGGCGCGTGGGCGGCTCCAACTACCAGATCCCGATGCAGGTGAACAAGCGGCGCCAGCAGAGCCTCGCGTTTCGCTGGCTGATCGGCGCCTGCCGCGCCGAAGGCGGCCGGCCCATGGCGCTGCGCCTGGCGGATGAATTGATGGCTGCTTACCGCAAGGAAGGCAAGGCGATGAACACCCGCGAGCAGACCCACCGCATGGCCGATGCCAACAAGGCCTTTGCCCACTTCGCCTGGTAGATGGCGGCTTACAGCTGAAAAGGTCACGGGTTTTCAAAACAAGAACGGCTGGCTCTTTCGGAGCCAGCCGTCTTCCTTATGCGAGGGTTGGAGAATCAGGCGCGATACGCCGGTCGCGACTGGCGGACGCGATCGCGCGCCTTGTTGAGTTTCGCGGACAGGTCCCGGAAACTGCTCGATGCGCTCGTGCGCGATCGACCCGATACAACCACCTTGCCCCGGATCGAGCCGATCCGTGCGGCGAGGCGACTACTCAAACGATGCATACTTCACGCTCCTTTCCAGAGGAAGCGCGCACCATACGCAACCGCTCGCTCGAGCACAGCTAATTCCGTACTTTCGCGACAGACCGATAACTATCTCGCCGGATGCGCCAGCGACAGGACCCGCGTGAGGCTGAGCGGAGGAATGAGTCGTCGCTCATGCGGTGCTACACCCAGGCGGGCGGCGAGGCTAAACTCGTTGCATGCGGTTCACCAAGATGCACGGCATCGGGAACGATTACATCTACGTAAACGCCTTTGAAGAGAAGGTAGCGGACCCGGTCTCGATCGCGAAAAAGATCTCCGACCGTCACTTCGGCATCGGCGGCGACGGGCTCATTCTCATCGGGCCTTCGCCGAAGGCCGACGTACGCATGCGCATGTTCAACGCCGACGGCAGCGAAGCGGAGATGTGCGGGAACGGGGTGCGCTGCGTCGCGAAGTATGCGTTCGACCACGGGTTGACGCGCAGCAATCCCATGCGAGTTGAGACGGGCAGGGGCGTGCTGACACTCTCGCTGGAGGTGGTGGAGGGGAAGGTGCGGCAGGTGACGGTGAACATGGGGGAGCCGATCCTGGAGTCGGCGAAGATTCCGACGACGCTGCCGGGAGCGCGCGTGATCGACTTTCCACTCCCGAACATGAGTGAAGGTCTTGGACAGGCATGGGGAAAAGACTGCGGGCTCGATCCTCGAATGACCTGCGTCTCCATGGGAAACCCGCACGTGGTGATGTACTGCCGTGAGGTTCAAAAGGCGCCGCTCGCCGCGGTGGGGCCCGTGATCGAGAACTGGGAGAAGTTTCCCCGGCGGATCAACCTGCACTTCGTGCAGCTGCAGTCGCGGGGCGAAGTCATCATGCGCACGTGGGAGCGCGGAAGCGGGATTACCCTCGCCTGCGGCACCGGAGCTTGCGCGGTCTGCGTGGCCGGCGTCCTCACGGGCCGGACCGATCGTACGCTGCTGGCGCATCTGCCCGGCGGCGACCTCGAACTCCAGTGGCGCGAAGCGGACAACAACGTTTACATGAAGGGGCCGGCGACGGAAGTGTTTTCGGGGGAGTTCGAGATCTGAGATTCAGATCTTTAAGGCGCAGGTTCTCACGGTTTCAAAGAAGGTATCGGGCGCGGCTGACGGCCCATTGGCCGCACCGGTCTAACCAGGGGCGGCGGCGCCACGCGGTCAACTCAATCTTCTTCGCGAAGCGCACGTCGTGTTCGAATAGCTGGTGCATCTGCTGACCAAAGGTTGCAGAGTGCACGACCGCGGAGATTTCACAGTTGTATTCAATGCTGCGGTAATCGAGGTTGGTCGAGCCGATGACCGTGGTTTCTCCGTCAACCACCATTGTTTTGGAGTGAAGCACCACGCCCTGGCGCTCATGGATCTCCACTCCACAGGAGAGCAGTGTTTCGTAGAACGACCGGGCGGCGACATGGACGGCGCGGACGTCGCAGCGTCCCGGGAGCATGAGCCGGACGCGCGCCCCGCGGCGGGCGGCCTTGCAGAGCTCCTCGATCAGCGGGTCATCCGGGACGAAGTAGGCCATCGTCATCAAGATGCTGCGGCGCGCGCGGCCCATCAGCTTGCAGAGCGACGGACTCAGCGGGCTGTTCAGGGTGGGCACGCTGGCGAAGACGCCCAACTCCGGCGCGCCTCCGGGCGATTCAGGGTCGATTCCATCGATGAATTCCGCCCTGTGCATCCGCCCGCCGTGCATGACGTAGTGCCACATGCGAGCGAACGCCTGGCGAAACAATCGACTGGAAGGCCCGCGGATACCGATCGCGTTGTCGCGCCACAGGTCACATTCCTCGCGCGAGGAGGGAGCGACCCAGGAGCCGGCGTACTCCGCGCCGACGTTCAGCCCGCCGAGGCCCGCGATGTCATCGTCTACCAGGAGAAGTTTGCGGTGATCGCGGTTGACGGGACGCCAGCCGAACTTGCATTCCCAGGGCCGTAATGGGTGAAATTGCTGGACGCGCACGCCAGCGTGCCGCATCTGCCGGAACATCGGCGGCTCCGCCCCGGTGAGGCCGCGGGTGCCGAACGAGTCGTAGATCACGTAGACGCGCACGCCTTCCTGCGCTTTGGCGGCCAGCGCGTCGGCGAAGGCGCGACCGGTTTCGTCGTCGGCAAAGATGTATGATTCCAGAAAGATCCGCCGCTGCGCGGATTGGATTGCCTCGTACGCGGCTCGAAGCGCTTCGCCGTCTTTGTACAGCTGAATACGCGTCCCGTCGCGCAGCGCCACCGGCGGCGGCACGATCCACCCATCATCCTCGCTCCCCGGCGCCATGTTCACGCCTCGGGAGGTGCCGGCCTCGCCTTGATGCCCATCCTCGGATAAAGGCAAGGGCGCTGACCGCAGAGGGGGACGGCTCGTTCGCGCGGCGGCAAGCTCCATAGCGTGATGATAGGGTCACAAGGCGCGCATGGCAGTGCGCGATTCCGCCTCAGAACTCCCCTGATCGTGGCTCCGGCGTGTGCCGGGGGGCGATGGTCCCTATAATCGCTACATAAGGACCCTTCTCATGGCATTGCAACGCGAACAGGTAATGGCCGCACTCCGCACCGTACAGGACCCCGAGCTGTTCAAGGACATCGTTACGCTGGGGATGGTGAAGGACGTGCAGATCGATGGGGACGACGTGCAGCTTCGGGTGGAGCTGACGACGCCTGCCTGCCCGCTTAAGGAAGTGATTCAGCGCGACGTCGAGGCCGCCCTGCGCAAGATGGGAGCGGGCAAGGTCACGCTGGATCTAACCGCCAACACGAAAGGCGACGCGTCCGGCCAGCGGAAAGACGTGTTGCCGCAGGTGAAGAACGTTATTGCTGTCGGGGCGGGCAAGGGAGGCGTTGGAAAGTCGACCCTCGCGGTGAATCTCGCGGTGGGCCTCCAGCGGCACGGCGCGGCGGTGGGAGTGATGGATGGAGACATCTACGGTCCCAGCATGCCCACGCTGCTCGGCATCAAGGGCCAGGCGCCCAATGTCCGCGGCGCGAAGATCATGCCGCACCAGGTGCACGGCATTCATGCGATCACGATCGGTTCACTCGTCGAGCAGGAGAAACCGCTCATCTGGCGGGGCCCGATGGCGCACGGGGCGTTCAAGCAACTGCTGCTGGACAACACGGAGTGGCCTGACCTGGATTATCTGATCGTGGACCTTCCGCCGGGAACGGGCGATGTGCCGCTGACGCTCTGCCAGTTGCTGCCGCTGACCGGGGCGGTCGTAGTGGCGACGCCGCAGCAAGTGGCGCTCGATGACGCGGTGCGGGCGGTGCGGATGTTCCAGCAATTGGGCGCGCCGATCCTGGGGATGGTGGAAAACATGAGCTACTTCGTCGCGGCGGACGGCACGGAGCACGACATCTTCGGGCGCGGCGGGACGGAGAAGGCCGCACAGCGCCTCGGGCTTCCGTATCTCGGAGCCATTCCCATGTTCACTGAACTGCGCGTCAACAGCGACGCGGGCACGCCCGAGGCGAACTTCAGCGGCAATCCGAAGCTGCGCGACGCCCTGGAGACGGTGGTCCGCAACCTCGCGGGACAGGTCAGCATCCGCAACATGCAGGAAAGCGCACCGCAACTGAACATTCGCTAGCGGCGGGATCGTCAAGCCAGCATTCAATCTACCTTGGGAACTTGCGCGCTTCGCTCGGGGCGGGTATGACCGGACGCGAACTCATCAAGATGGGCTTCAAGCCCGGCCCAACGATTGGGCTGGCGCTTCGGCTGATCGAACAGGCTTCCTCAACATTGGACGATGAAGGAATCCGGCGTGAGCTGCGCGCGGTGCTGGACGCACCGGTCGCGAATGCGGCACATCCGCATTTCGCGAAGCTCGCCCGCGCGCTTCGCGAAGAGTCGGAGAAACCGCGATACATCGAGCGCGCCGAGCCGGCGCCGTATCACGTTTACGGCGAAGGACTGGAAGAGACCGCGGTCGATCAGATGCGGCAGGCGGCGCGGCTGCCGGTCGCGGTCGCCGGCGCGCTGATGCCCGATGCACATGTCGGCTACGGCCTGCCCATTGGGGGCGTTCTCGCGACGGAAAATGCCGTCATCCCGTACGCGGTCGGCGTCGACATCGCCTGCCGGATGCGTCTATCGGTCTACGATGTTCCCGCCGATCAACTGAAGCGGTTGAACGAGATGCTGGTGCGCGCGCTGCAGCGCGAGACCAAATTCGGCACGGGAGGGCACTTCAAGACTCCGCTGCAGCACGATGTCCTCGACGAAGATTGGAGCGTCAGCCCGATTACGCGGCGGGTGTTCGACAAGGCCCGCGGCCAACTGGGAACCAGCGGCTCGGGTAATCACTTCGCGGAGTTTGGCGTCTTCACGCTCGAGAAGGCCGACCTCGGGTTGGAGCCGGGCCGGTATCTGGCGCTGCTTTCGCACAGCGGCAGCCGGGGGAGCGGCGCCACGGTCGCCGACCATTACTCCAAGCTGGCGATGAGCAAGCATCCGGAGTTGCCGCAGGAACTGTGCCGCCTCGCCTGGCTCGATCTGGATTCGGAAGACGGCCAGGAGTATTGGGCGGCGATGAACCTGATGGGCAAGTATGCGGCGGCAAACCACGCCCTGATCCATCAGCGCATCGCGCGATCGATCGGCGCAAAGGTGTTGGCGAGCGTGGAGAATCACCACAACTTCGCCTGGAAGGAGAGGCATGGCGGGCGCGAGCTGATCGTTCACCGCAAGGGCGCCACGCCCGCGGCGCAGGGAGTGCTCGGGGTTATCCCCGGTTCGATGGCAACCCCGGGCTTTGTGGTTCGCGGACGCGGCAGCGAGAGGTCCCTCGAATCTGCCTCGCATGGGGCCGGGCGGCTCATGAGCCGCACCGCGGCCCGTGAGAAGTTCCGCTGGAACCACGTTAAGCCGGTGCTCGAGGCTGCCGGGGTGCAACTGCTTTCGGCGGGCATCGACGAGGCGCCAGGCGTCTACAAGGACATCCATGCGGTCATGGCAGCGCAGGCCGACCTGGTGGACGTGATCGCGCGCTTCGATCCGAAGATCGTAAAGATGGCCGATGCCGGTGAGCGGCCTGAGGATTGAGCGAGCACCTGTGGACATGGGGCGGAGCCGGAAGACCGCAAGGTTGGCAGAGCCCGGGTGATCCAGCCGGGCTCCCTGCATGGGGCGGCGAGCCACACAGTCGCGCTGCTGAGCACGACTTCGGACGAACTGAAGATCCTCACTGTGTAGTTCACGCGCCGCCCGGCGTCTGTACAATCCGCCGCGTGAATTGCCAGATGCTGCAGGCCGGCGAGATCCAGGCGATCGTCGGGGACGATTCGCGCGACGGCACCGGCGGGCGGCAGTATTGCGGGTTGTGGTCGCTCACGTCGAGGTACCGTGCTTTTAACGCATTCGGCAATTCGTACGCGGGCTTGCTGCCGGGTGATCTGCGAGGAAAGTCGCCGACTCTGCGGGTCATGGATGGGCGGACGGCGGAGTTGGGTCGAAGGGCCGACGACCGGCACCCTTGCGATTGCACCGCCATCTACCGTGTTGCTGAGCCTTTCTACATCGATCATAGCCTGACCATCACCGATCGCGCGGACCTGTGCGTGCGCGAGGGAGTGCCGCTGCCTTATCGCGAGGTGTCGTGCTGCTGTTACATGAACAGCCCCCAGGACCCGAGGCTTCATTTCCGCTCGCGTGGCGAGTGGTTTCGATACATCTCTGCACGACATGGAGTCGGCTCGAACATCGCACCGGCGTACGTTGGCGATGAAGAGCTGGAGGTCATGCAGAAGCAGAGCGGCGAGATCGTTCCATTCCACGTGGACCGCATCGAGCGCCGCTTCGACGAGCCGTTTTACTATGGCCGGCTTGGCGCGATGGTGCTCATTCTCATCTTCGACACGCCTCGATGGCTCCGCTTCTTCTGTTCGCCCAGTGGCGGAGGTCCGTCGCTGCTGCCAGACCAAGCCTGCCCGGCCTGGGACTTTGAATGGATCATCCCCGGCTCGGAATACCGCCTCCACGAGCCGTACACCTTTCGCCTGCGGCTCGTCTACAAGCGATTCGAATCCGATGACGACGTGCTGGCGGAGGTGGACAAAGCGCAGCGTGACCTCGGTTTTGAACGGGTCTCGCGGGGCGATCACCCCAAGTTCCCATAACATCCGGCCTCACAGTCAGGCCCGGCAGCGTGTCATTGAATGGCTCGCGAGGAGGGGGACAGAGAAATCCCGCGGCGAGCAGAGCCCATCGCTTGCGACCAGCGGCCTCGCGATGGCATGACCACGCGCGGGCAACTCACTCGGCGAAGCGTTTCACAATGATGGAATCATTCTGACCGCCGAAGCCGAAGCTGTTGGAGAGGGCCACATCCACCCGCGCTTTGCGCGCCTTGTTGGGCACGTAGTCGAGATCGCACTCGGGATCCGGATTGTCCAGGTTCATGGTCGGCGGCAGCATTCCGTCACGAATGGCCAGCACGCAGCAGATCAACTCTACCGCGCCGGCTGCGGCGATGAGATGCCCCATCATGCTCTTGATGCTGCTCACCGGGCAGGCGCGGGCCTTGTCTCCAAAGACCTGCTTGATTGCGAGGGTTTCATTCCCGTCATTCTCGCGCGTGCCGGTGCCGTGGGCGTTCACGTAGTGGATGTCGGCAGGTGACAGTTTGGCGTCGCGCAAGGCCTCGGTCATGGCGACGATTGCGCCCATGCCGTTGGGATCCTGATCGGTGATGCGGAACGCGTCGGCAGTCGAGCCGTAGCCTGCCACCTCTGCGACGATACTTGCCCCGCGCTTCTTTGCATGTTCCAGCGTCTCCAGGATGACCATGCCGGCGCCTTCGCCGAGCACGAAGCCGCCCCGCTGGGCGTCGAAGGGACGACTGGCGCGCGCGGGTGTTTCGTTTTCTCGCGACAGGGCGGTCAGGCGGTTGAAGCCGGTCACGCCGAAGGGGTGGATCATGGAGTGCGCGCCGCCGCCGATCATCACGTCGGCATCGCCCCGACGGAGCATTTCGGTCGCTTCGCCGATCGCCTGGGTCGAGGCGGCGCAGGCGGTAAGGCAGTTGAAGGCAGGCCCCCGCGCGCCGGTCAGCAGCGCCAGATGCGAGAGCGGCATGTTCGGTTCCTGCTCCACCTCGCGCGTGGCGTTCATCAATTCGCGCGCGAGATGCGCCCACTTCACGCTGTCGATCGCCCCGGCCTCAGGCTTCCAGGCCGACAGGGCGGCGGTGGTGAATGCATCGAAGTCGAGCGAGCCTTCCCCGCTGCCCAGATAGATGCCGACGCGATCGAGGTCGAGCTTCGCCGCATCGAGGCCGGCGGCTTTCCAGGCCTGGGAGCAGGCGGCGAGGGCGAACTGCGTGTTGCGGCCTGCGCCGGCGTGTTCGCCGAGTGGCGATACGTGTTCGTCCAGCCGAAAATCCTTCACCTCCGCCGAGATGCTGGTGGGAAAAGTCGAAGCATCGAAGAGGGTGGTTTGCGAGATTCCCGACTCGCCGTTGAGAAGGCGCGGCCAGACCGTCTCGATGGAATGCCCCATCGGCGTGATCCAGCCCATTCCGGTGATGACGACTCGACTCATTGATGTTCCAGGCTCTTCGTAGCACGGGCGTCCCGCCCGTGCGAGGGAATCATTGGATGTTGACGCTCAACGGAGCTTCCTGTCGCCGCATCGCCAACACGGGCGAGACGCCCGTGCTACGCTGAAGCCTCATACCTTTCGAAAGACCAAGGCGGCATTTTGGCCGCCGAGGCTGTAGACACTGCTGACGCTGACGTTCAGGTCAGCGTCGCGCACTTCCGGACGCACGTTTAGCGGCTGATTATCGATGATCTTTCTCGTGTTCAAAGCAGCCGGAATCTTGCCGTGATGAAGCGACAACACCGCGGCGGCGGCATCGACGCCGCTGCCGGCTGCAAGATTTCCAGTCTGCGCCTTGATCGGCGCGATGGCGATATCCGGCAGCGCATCGCCGAGAGCTTTTTTCATTCCCGCCAGCTCCGCGCGGTCGTGTGACGAAATCCCCAGCCCCGTGGGAACGAGCAGATCGACGTCGGCTGGCGTGACGCCGGCATCCGCGAGCGCCTTTGCGATCGCCTTCCCGTAGCTGTGTCCGGAGGGATCGGGCTCGGTCACTTTGTAGGTGTCCTGGCTTGCGCCGAAGCCGACGAGCTCGGCATAGATTTTTCCCTCGCGCTCGCGGGCGTGTTCGTACTCCTCGAGAATGAGCAGGCCGCCGCCTTCGCCGACGACCGTCCCCCGGGCGTCCTGATCGAAGGGCCGTACCGCCCGTTCGGGGGAATCGTTGTGCGACTCGGTCACGCGCTTGAGCAGGATCTGGCGCATGAGGTTCATCGGCACGACCTTGGTTTCGGCGCCGCCGCAGATCGCCAGATCCGCGTCGCCGCGCTGGATCGTGCGGAACGCCTCGCCGATCGCCAGGTGGCTGCTGGCGTCGGCGCAGGTGATCGTATTACTGGGGCCCTTCAGCTCGTGGATGATGGTGACGTGGCATGCGAGCATGTTGGGCAGATATTTCAGGAGCCATAGCGGGGTGAGCTGCCCCATGCCATCGCGGCCCCACTTGGTGAGGTCCAGCTTGTTGCCGTCGGCGCGGGCGGTGTGAAGGGCGGCCGTCAGCTCGTTCAGGTCGACGCTGATGAGTCCCGCGCCGATGTTGCAGCCGAAGCGTTTCGAGTCGATCGTTGGCGTGTCGGTGTAGGCCCGCGACTGAAGGCCGGCGTCCTTGAAGGCGTCATCGGCGGCGACCACCGCCAGCTCGATGTCACGGGCCATGACCTTGGTGGCCTTGCGGTAGCTCTTGGGAACAAAGTCGCTGATCTTGAACGGCGGCACCTCGCCTGCGATCTGAGACGAAAAGCCGGAAGGGTCGTAGGCCGTGATGCGGCGGACGCCCACCTTGCCGGCGAGCAGATTCTCCCAGAACGCCTTGGCGCCGATCCCGATGGGGGAGATGACGCCGATGCCGGTGATGACGACCCGTCTTGCCATGGGTGCTAGATCGTAATGCCCGACCCTGATCGGTACGTCTTCAGCAACTCGGTGAATTGCTCGGTGAAGACAAAGTTGTGCTTGGGGAACTGCACGCCAGCCAGGTTCTGGTCGATGTGGCTGAACATCAACTCGATGTCCGCCACCCGCTCACCGCCCGCAGTCACTGTACCGCTGACCGATGCCCCTTGTTCGGAGAGCTGCTGAATGCGGGCGGCGAACGAAAGCGTATCGCCCGGGCGGACCAGGCGGTGAAACGTGGCTCTGCCGATCTTGGCAAGAATTACCTTTTCCTCGAAATTGCGCGCTTCTCCCACGAGAATGCCGGCCGTCTGCGCCATCCCCTCGACGATCAGGCTGTGGGGCAGGATGGGGAACGCGGGATAAAGGTCGTGAAGGTGCTCCTCGGCCAGGGTCACATTCTTGATGGCGGTGGCCGACACCTTCGACGTGAACTGTACGAACTTATCGATCCAGATCCATCGCATGATAAGCCAGGGACATCGAAGCGGATGAACGCTGCGCTCTTGAGCGCCGGCTGCACCCCGCGGCGCAAAAGACGGACGCGCGTGCACCTCGGAGGCACAGCTTATCCGGCGTTCATCTTGGCGGCCATGTAGTTGACGATGGTATTGGTGGTCAGCAGGGTGCCCGCCTTGTCCACCTCGGGGTCCTTCTCGAACTCGGTGAAGTCGGCGTAGGGCATGCGCTTCTTGAGCTCGGACATGCCCGCCGGCGTGATCTTTCCGTCGCGAACGAAGTTTGGATCGTTGCGGAGCGTATCGAGGTCTTCGGGGAACAATTCGCCGCGGGGAATCTTGAAGGGCCTGGCCGGATCGGTGGTGAAGGCTTTCTCGAGGCGGAAGACGATGTCGAGGAAATCGATGCTCTCGGCGCCGAGGTCCTCGCGCAGCGTGGCGTCGGGCGTCACCTCCTCCTCATCGACGCCCAGCGCGTCGACCAGCACGCCCTGAACTCTCTTGAAGATCTCGTCTCGCGATAAGGCCATGTCGACTCCGTTCTTTGCTTGTGTCGCTGGTGCTAGAGGTCCGGCGCGCCGCCCGCGGTCAACACGGCCCAGCGCTGGCGGTTATGCTCGTGCAGGCGCTCATCGATCGACGCCAGGTCCGGATTCTTGTCTGCCAGATTGAAATACGCCAGGTCCACCCGTGACTGCACGGCCTGCGCGCCGTCCACCATTCCGATTGCTTTGAACGAGGCGCCGCCATCGATCATCCTGCTCAGCTCGACCTCCACCCGCAGCGAGCCGCCCGGCGCGACGAACTGCCCATACTTCACATTGCGCGCCTCGCGCAGGACGGCCATCGAGCAGGCGAAGTCGGTGCGATGGTGCAACAACCACGCCGCCGACTGCGTGATCGCCTCGAGCATCATCACCCCCGGCAAGACGGGAAACGTCGGGAAATGGTCGGCCAGGTATTCCTCGGCCAGGCTGACGTACTTCACCGTAACGATCCGGTCTTTGGACAGGTGCTCGACTTTGTCGACCAGGTTGAATTTCACGCGTCCGCGCGGGCGCCCGCGCCGCGCGGACGAACCCGGATCGCAGATTTGTATCGGTGGGGCAGAAGGTTTTCAAGCGAGGAGCGGCTCCCGCGCACTCTCTCACTTCCGTTCTCCGCCCGGCTCGGACACGCGGACAGCAAACCGCACTCGATCCCGAAACCTTCTCATCCTCCCGGGCACACCCATGAATTAGCCGCAGACCAAGCGACCCATGCAGGGCTTTGGAGGGCTTTGGTGGGCTTTTGGCGTCCTGACCACTTGCCCAACGACTCATCTCCCCAGAACCCCTGGTGAGCATCCGCGAGTGCTGCGGGTCACTCGCCGCGCTCCGCCCGGTGGACCTCAGGCGATCCAATCGGGGCCATCGCGCCCGGTTCCTGTCTCTTCACCTGTCCAAGAGCGCCCTGGTGAGAACCAGGACCGACATACCTCATTCTACATTCTTTCTTAATACAAGTCAACCGGTGGCTTCAGATTTCCAACTTAAAGCACTTGTTCAAGCCGTCTAAGCGATTGCCGCGCGCTTTCGTAGCACGGGCGTCTCGCCCGTGTTAATTAAATTCTTCCCATTGTCTTTCCCCCTCCGTGAGATTCTTTGAGGACCTATTCAGATCAGGGCCGGCGAGGTTTGGGGAAACTGGGGATGAGCCAGCTGGTTTCTCCGTCAAACTTTTCCGCAGCGTCCGGCGAAATGGCATACGAGCGTTCATTCGCTCACGGTCGTCTCATAGCGCGTGCCCGGAGGCAGCGGAACGGGGACGGCGACAGTGGTGCCATGGCCTCCCGCCGTGCGCGTCAGTGAATCGACGGCGACGAAGGAGGTCATGGGAGACATCAATCCATACTCCAGCGCGATGCCGCGCACCTGCTGCAGGAAATCCGCGCTCGGACCGGGATCGAACGCCGCCTGATCCGACAGGTCCGAGATCTTCGCCCGGGCCCACACAGCCGGCAGCGCCCTGGCATCGGTGGCCGCATCGGATGCCGCCAGGGGAGCTTCGATCACCTGCCGCTCGTTGCCGACGCGCCCGTTGATCTTCACCACGGAAGGCAGTTCTCCCTTGAAGCGGCCGGTAAGAATAACGGGCCGTCCGACGAACAAGTCGGGTGTCTGCCGCGGAAAGACTTCGGACACCTCCATCGCCCCCCAGTCAATGGAGATGTCGGTCAGAGCGGGATGGCTGATGCGATTGAAGTAGTCGGCCATGACCTCTGTCGGCTCATCCTGCAGCGACAGGTACGCCGCCGCGCCGCGGCCGAGCTTCGCCATGTGATCAAGCAGGTAGCGATTCGGCGCGTTGCCCACGCCGAAACTGAAGACACGGGCCGGCCCCAGCGATCGCCGAAGCTCGCCCAGTATTTCCGCCTCATTTCCGATCCACCCATCGGTCAGGAACGACACGAAGCGCAGGCGGCTCTCGTCGTGCTGGAAACTGAGCGACGAGCGAATTCCCTCGAGCATCATGGTGCCGCCGCCGGCGGACGAGCCTTCCAGGTACTGCAAGGCGCCGCGGACGCTCTCGTCGGTGGCGGGCACCGGCGTCGGCGCCATCTGCTCGGCGTTGCCGGCGAAGCGGACGATCTGCAAGGTGTCGTCAGGACGCATGTGCGTCAGCGCGTAGCGCATGGCCGCTTTTGCCTGCTCGATGGGCCTCCCGCTCATGCTGCCCGAGACATCGAGGGTAAACACCATCTCCAGAGGCTGGCGCGGGAGTGATCCCAGGTTTTCCGGCGGCACGAGCATCAGCGTGAAGTAACCACCCTGCTCGTCGCGACGGGCAAGCAGGCCTGCCTTGGGCGCACTGCCGGCGATCTTGTAGCGCAGGACGAAGTCGCGGTTCGGGATATTGTCCGCCGGATCGAGTGTCACCTGCATCTGCCGCGGCGAGGTTCGGTTGATGCTGGCCTTGTGCGAGCGGCACTCCACCTGCTCGACGGCCACGCCCGCGTCAATATTCGCCACCAGGGAAATCTCGTGCCCATTGCGCTCTTCGGGCCGGAGATATTGCACTTCAGTCGATTGCCCTGACTTTCCCGCTGCTGACGGGGCGACCGCGCCGATCCCCGTTTTACTTCCGGGAGGATTGAACCGCGGGCCCACCACCATCGGGAACACAAACTCGTAGGCGCCATCGGCGAAGGTGAGGGTGTGAAAGTACTTGATGTCGATGTCGATCGCCTTGCCGGGTTCGATGTTCGCAACCGACTGGGTAAAGACGTTGGGCCGCTCCTGGGTGAGAAGTGAAGCAACGTAGCCCTGGCCGCGGGCCTCGGCATAGATGCGCTGGGCTTCCTCCCGTTCCCGGATGATCCCGCGGATGCGGCGCTCGCCGATGGTCATGATGAACTCGTTGACGGCGGCATTCTCCGGCAGCGGAAAGACGTAGACCGCCTCGATCTTCTCGCTGAACGGATTGTGGAACTGCTGTTTTACGTTGACGCTGGCGATGTAACCGCTGATCGAGGCGCTCACGTCGGTATGCTTCAACGGAATCGGAACGAAGCCGGAGTTCTCACGATTGCGCGTGACCAGGGCGCCGCACCCCGGCACCGGCTGAGTGGCGGGTGCGGCCTCCTGCTGCGCCGGGCGCTTCTCGATGACCCAGAGTTCCTCGCGCGTGGGCGGCATGGCGGCCTGCATCGCGCGGGATGCGAACTGGTCCCGGCTTGCGAATCCTGGCCGTGCTGTGAGGCGCCCTGCCTCGCCCGTTGGCTGGAACGACCGATCCGACGCGCACCCGATGATCACGGCCGCTGCGAGTGCGAACGTCGACAGGGAAACGGCGGCGTAACGGAACATGGCGCCTCTCATCGTGTAGCTCCTTCCGCGACGGAAATAGTGGCAGGGATCGCCTTGGCGTCGGCATCGGCTGCGACCTGCAGGGTCGCGGCATACTGCGGTTCGCCAGGTCCTGCGATGCGCAGGTGCAGCGTGGCGACACGCGTCTTCCCGCTGGGCAACGCGCTGCCCGTGTTGAACGCCGCAATAACGATTCGGCGGTTCAGCGCGGCGCGGGTATCGTAATACGGCGGATCGTTGAAGCCGGAGTCCGGCACGCCTTCGACACCGAGCAGCGCCACGTCAGGGCCCGGCGCTTTTAACTCGAACTGATATGCGGCAAGCGATTTGGCGCCGGCATCGATGAAGACGTCGACCGCCACGAAACGGCCCGGTGAGGTGGCCGGCTGACTTTCAACGGTCTGCGAAGCAGGCGGCTGGGTGCTGCCGAGCATGCCAAGCAGCAACAGGACAAGCAGGCTTTTCATCGCACGCCTCCGCTGATGTCAACCGCCATGGTCCCAATCCGATCGACGTCCTTCTGATCGACCGCGCCGTCGCCGTTGACATCCCAGGCCTTGTCGATCGGCGCGTGGGCGTGCAATCGTCTGGCCACCACGAAAGCGTCGAGAATGTCTACTTTGCCGTCGCGATCGACGTCGCCTGGCTTGATCGCCATCACAACCGGATGCTCCGATATTCGATCGGGCGATGGCGATGAAAGGCGCAATGCGACCAGCATGATGGCCGCTGCCGCCGAGATGCCGCCGATTGCCCAGCGAACCCGGGAGTGGAACCTTCGGCGTTGGGTGAAAGTGCTCTTCGCCTCGCGGAGGACCGAATCATCGAATCCAGCCGGGATTGAAGCCGTGAACGAATACAGGTCCTTCAGGTCCTGGCGCAGTGTATCGCTGATGATCGGCTCGTCGGGTTGTTCAGGGAGCGTGGACATGGCTCGTCGATCTCTTTAGTGCGTCGGGGTGCTCGATGGTTCATTTTCGAACCACTTTGTCCCATGAATGCGGGGAGGGGTTCACGGCGCAAAGTATCGCTGGGTGGCAGGATCGTTGCGCAGCGTGTGCAGGGCGTTGTGGAGCCTTGATTTAACGGTGCCTTCGGGCACTGAGAGGGCGGCGGCGATTTCCGCCAGGGCCATCCCATCGACGAAGCGCATGAGCAGCACTTCGCGCTGGGCATCGGGAAGTTCTGCCAGCACGCCGCCCAGGTCCTCCCGGCTGGAACCCGGTTCGCGCGGGGGCGGCGCGATGGGATCGGGGCCCGCCATCTCGCCGAGTCGCAGCCGGCGGCGCTTCTTTCGGGCGGCGATCGAAAGGTTTCTGACCACCGGATAAAGAAAGGTGGTCATGCTGGCGGTCAGGCGGAAGCCGGGAAACTTGCGGAAAAAGTAGGAGAACGTCTCCTGCACCACGTCCAGCGCATCATCGGCGTTTCCCGTGAACCGGTGCGCGAGGCGCAGGGCCGAGTCGCGGTAGCGGTAGTAGACTGCATCAAACGCCGAGGAATCGCCCAGGTTGAGCGCGCGCACGAGCTCCTGATCGTCGCGTGGGTCGGTACGGTTTGCTGAGCTCACGGTGGTCGGCCCCTCGCGGCAGGAGCAGGCGACGCGCCTGCATCGTATGGCACAATAAGCGAGCCGCGCTTCTACGGAGTCCGCCCCGACGATGCAAGGAATCACCCATGAACGCCCTGGTCTTCAGTAGCACGGGCGTCCCCGCCCGTGGGCTGCTCCCCTGGTCAGCCTTCTTCTTCGCGCCTATGACTCAGTCAGGTCAGCCTCGGATACAGATCCGTCGGTGCGCCGGCGGTCAATACTTCGCTCGTGATCAACACCTGCTCCTCGATGCAGATGATGTCGCCGCCGTCGCGGTAGCAGACCGTCGGCTCGATCGCGAGGACCATTCCCGGCCGCAGCACGGTCTGGTGTAGTGTCGGCTCCGGCCGAGGTTTCGTCTTGCGCGCTTGAGCGGCGAAGTGGAGACGCGGGGCCCTGGCGCGTTGGGTCATGGAGGTGTCCCGTAGTTGAGGTGAACCCGCTCCGGCCTCGGCTGCTGACTGATGAATGCGAACGCGGGGGACTTTTCCCCCGCACCCCCTGAAATACAGCTTCGGCAAAAGGAAGCGGGCGAAGCAGCCGTCACGCCATGCTCGCGGAGTACCGCTGCGCGTGTCATGCCGCCCGCGTCGCCCGACAGATGAGTAAAGCCTGCGCGAAGGAACTTCGTGCAGTCTGTTTGCCCGTTTCGTGTGGCACACGAACGAAGCGGGCAAACAAAATGTCGGGGAGGAGAACGCGACGCGGTGCGAGAGTCGCTTGTAACCGCCCAAGTATGCGCTCGATGAACCTCCTACGTGCCGCAGCGCTTGCGTCCCGACCGCCTCGATGTCTCCAGGCCAACTTCCCTCGACACACGCACTGCTCGAGTCACCCGCACACCATCCACTCGCGCTATATGCCTGCGGCGCGGAGGAGGAGGCGGGCAATTACTACGTAGGCGTTGCCCCAGGCGTCGGTGCGGAAGAAGTGGGTGGGGGTGTGGGGGTCGCCGATGAAGGGGCGGAGGACCCAGGCCATCTGGATTCCGACGAAAGCGAAGATGACGATCCAGGCCCGGAGGAGCAGGCGGTGGCGGGGGTCGCGCTCGATCAGCGGGCGGTAGAAGCGTCTGAGGAGCCATTGTGCGGCGACGCTCGCGAGGCCGAAGACGAAGGCGTTGAAGAGCAGGGCGGCGTCGTAGCTGGCTACGGAGGCGTACCAGAAGGCGGTGAAGGGCGCAAGCGATGCGAGGATGATGGTGAGGCCGGCCTGCGTGGCCACGAGTCCCTGCAGGACGAGGCGGAAGTCGTCGCGGACGCCGAGGATTGTGTTGAGGACGAAGAAGCTGGGGAGGCTCACGGCGAAGGTGGCGAGGAGGAGGAGCGGGACCTTGACGGCGGAGTAGAGGACCTGCAGGGCGCGCTCGCCGCGCACGCCGCCGAACGCGCCCATCACTGCGCCATAGGCGATCCCGAAGAGGAGAACGGAGAGGAAGAGGTGGGGGAGGACGCGGCGGAGGGGTGTCTCGTCGGCGCCGAAGCGGCCGCGGAGCAGATCATCCGTGCGCAGCAGGAACGGAGTCATGATCTATTTTCGCTGCCAGGACCTGGATGAAGCGTCGGGCGAAACGAGATCGACCATTCGTCCATACACCGCTTCGAAGAAGTTGGATTCCCGAGGGCGGAGGAAGGTAAAGGCCCGGTTGGGGGTGCCGATGAAGGGGCGGAGGACCCAGCCCATCTGCGCGCCGACCAGGCCGAACACGAGCACCCAGATTCGGAAGACGGTGCGGACGTGTTTCCCGAGCATCTGCCCCTCGGGGCGGTCGAGCGGGCCGGGACGACGCCGGCGGGCGCCTGCGCCAAGGGATTGCGTTGGATCGAGCGGGGGATAAATGTCTTCGGCGGGCGGCAGAGCTTGTGGCGGCGTTTCGCCAGGGGGCGAGGCGTTTGGCTCCGTCTGGGGGAGTGGCGTCTCGGGCGGAAGACTTTCCTGCGCGACCGAGAGGCGGTGCAGCGTCTGAAGCAGGAAGGCGAGTCCGAGCATCCCTGAGACGGCGAACATGACGACGTTGAGGAGGACCATGAAGGAGTAGCTACTCGTGCTGATCGTGAAGAAGACGAGGATGGTTCCGAATGAAGCGAGCAGCGCCAGCATGACGCCGAGGGCGGCGACCAGCAGCCGCAGGACGGTGAGGAACGAGAGTCGGGAGCCGACCAGGGCGTTGAAGACATAGAGCGAGGGCAGCGTGATCACGAGGGTGAGGAAAAAGAGCAGCGGTACCTTGACCGCGCTGGCGGCGAGTTGTTGATAGCCCATGTACGCATCGGGGCGATGGAAGCGGGTAATCACGGCGTAGACGCCCATGCAGACGCCGTAGAAGACGCCGAGCAGAAGGCCGACGAGGGAGAGGCCGCCGAGCGGGATATCGAATCGGCCGGTGCGCAAGGCGGCGGTGCTGGTCGCTTCTCCTTTGAGCACGCGATCGAGCGCTCGAATCCACTTGAGCATGAGTGATGGTCCCCCGGAGTGTGTCGGAGTATTGAAGGGGGTTCGCAGCCGCGGAAGGAAACGGTAACCGCGACGGCGAGGGCGGGTCAAGAAAGGAGATTTTTGCAGGGTGTTCGCCAGGAGTGTTCGCGACGGCGCGTTCGGAATAATGACGTCGCTGATAGGCTTTCGTCAAGGGAAGTTTTCGGTTGTTCTGGTGCGATTCCTGGGATGGCGTCGGATACGGTGCGGGGTCAACCGGCGTCCGGCGGAACGGGATGGTAGCGCGTCGGTGCTCCAGCGGAGGATATGTGGGAAGACGGCGGGGAGATGCTGATGAAGATTTGGGTTGTTGTCGGATTTCCTTTGGGTGTTGCATGGGGATGGGACGGGGTGAGGATGGGTTTTGAGCGGGTGAAGAGGATGCCATCGGGGATGGGTCGGCAAGTAACGTTTAAGCCCCAATGATTGCCGGTTGCAATGCGGCGGCGGCTTGACAGTGGGGGTGGAATTGTCAGAATGCGGCCCTTTTCCCGGCAGCGGAGACTCATGTACGCGATCATTGAAGAGGGCGGTCACCAGTATAAGGTCACGAGCGGGGAGACGATTCAGATCGATCGCCCGCTGAGTGACGAGAAGAGCATTACCTTCGATCGCGTGCTGCTCGTCGGCGGCGAGGGCAAGCCGAAGGTGGGCGCTCCACTGGTTTCCGGCGCCACCGTAACGGCGGATGTGCTCGGGGCGGCCAAAGGGCCGAAGATCCGCACGGTGAAGTACAAGCGCCGCAAGGGTTACCGAAAGACCATCGGGCACCGCCAGTCGTTGCTCGATGTGAAGATCACCGGCATCAACGTTTAACAAACCGGCGAATCGGCAGCAGGGCGGCCGTCGCGGTCGCCTTATTTGTTGCGCAATTGGGTCCGGCAGCATGGGCTGCCGCTCGCACAGTTATTGTCGGGAATCCAACGGCGGAGCATCCTGGCCGCCGACGAGGAAGATGGAGTTCTTGCTGCCCTGCTTGGCGTTGAACATCAGCCCCTCATCCGCCGCTTTGAACAGTCCCGCGGCGTCCTGCGCGCTCCAAGGATAGACCGCCAGCGCGGCGCTGATTCCGAGCGTCCCCTTGCCGGTGGATCCGAGCCCGCTGAAGTCTTCGCTGGCGATCAATCGCTTGAAGCGCTCGAAGATCTGCAACGGCTCCGGCGGCCGGCGCGACGGCACGCCGGCTTTTGGGTCGCGTGGCTGCCGCGGACCTTCCTTGTCCCAGAACACCACTGCAAATTCGTCCCCACCGATTCGCGCGACAAGATCGTGTTCGCGCGTGCAGCGCCGCATCAACGTGGCGGTCTGGCAGAGGATCTCGTTGCCCACGCCGTGCCCGAAGTGGTCGTTGTATTTCTTGAAGTCGTCGATGTCGAAGAGGGCAAGAGTCACGGGGAAGCGCATCACCCGCGCTTTTTCGATGATCCGGGAGAGGAAGTGGTGGAAGTAACGCGCGTTGTAGAGGCCTGTGAGCTCGTCAGTAATGGCGAGCTTCTGGAGACGGTTGTGGCGGTCCTGCAGCCCGGCGATTTTGCCGACCAGATGCGCGAGCTGCGCAAGGGTATGGCGTGCAGCGCGTTCGTCCTCGTCCTGCGGCACAGAGAGGTATAGCGTTCCCATCTCTTCGTTGCCCGAGCGCACGGGATGGGACAGCAGCGACCAGCCTTCGCGCGGGGCCGAGGCTTCGCCTTTGCCTTTGGGCTGATAGCAGAACTCGAGCGATGCGCCGAGCCGGCCGTTGATCTGGCGCACGGCTTCGGCGGGGGCGTTGTGGGGGTTCAGCAACAACGCGTCGAGCAGGATCTCGGCGACCGGGACATCGGACAGCGCGGGAAGCGGCTCGCCGGTCGAAGGCGGCTTGGCAGGCTCTCCTTCAACCTGCGGCTCAGACAAGCGCAAGGGCGGTGAGCGGAACAACTGTTGTAGCTCGCCCGCGCTGGCGGGCGTCACGATGTAATCATCGCAGCCAAACTGCAGCATCTTGCGCGAAAGCAGCTCCAGCGTGGGATGACCGAACAGAATGACGCGCCCGTTGGCGGTCAGCTCGCGCAGCGTTCGCACGGCAGCCTCAGGGCGGCGCTCGAGCGGCTCGGCTGCGGCGAGGACGGTGGTGTAGTTGCCGGCAACGAGTTCCGCGATGCCGTCAAAAAACGTCGGGACGCTTACGACCTGTACGCCAGGGACTCCCTGCGACAGCGCAGCATGAATCTCCCGTTGCGGGTCGCCGATCAGTAAGACGCGCTCGTGACTCAAACGAACCATGGTGTCAGTTCTGGTTTCGGATTCCCCCCAGCGCGGAGGCTGCTAGCCACAAATCGCAAATCGCGAATCGCAAATCGAAAATCCGATATCCCATCATCCCTCGCCAATCGGAGGCGAAGGTTGTTCGTGCAACAGGGCCCGCAGCTCATCGGCGGTCAGCACGGGCTCTCCCATGCCAGTGCCCTCGATGGCGTCAGTCGCACGGTTTGGCTCCGCCGGCGATTCTGTCACCGAGGCAGGGAGCGGCTGCGTCGATATGGCATTGGTCGGGCCGCCCAGAGATGACACAGGCGGAGCCACGAGAACGGCGATGCGATGCAGACCGTCCTCAGCGAGCAACCCATCGGCGCCCAGGCGCATTCCGTCAGCCAGCGCGGCCTGGCGGCCGTCCGTCTGGGCGAGCCAGATCTCGATGTGGGGAAAACGTCGCTTCACCGCGGGGATGAGAGCGAGCTCCTCGCGATAGAGCGCAGAAAGGCTCAGGATAAGGGCGCGGTAGACCAGCGGCCGGCGGCACAACTCGGTCATCGCCGCGTACGGATCGTCCATCTCGGCGCAGCCGTAGCCGATCTGCTGAAGCGTATTCAGCGGCTGTGAGCGACTGCCCGGATTGCCAACGACGAGAGCTCGCCCGATGGGCCGGGTCACTGGTAGACTCACCCCTGACGACATCCCACTCCGAGTTCGAGAACGCCTGACACGTTCATCATACCCCACAAAAGAGGGGATGCAATTTAGCAGCGACGGTGGTCTTCGGCCGCCGGGCGTCGGCAATGCATGATCTTAACGCGTCCTTCTCAAAGCCTTTAGGAAGCGCCCTTGTTGACAGCGGCAACCGAGCGTCCTATGGTCCAAACTTTGGCTCGGCGGCGCTCCTCGGATCAATTCCAACGACAACAGGACATCGAGGATTCGCTGTCCTACAGATGAAGTAAGGAGTGGTTGCCATGGCTGCCGTCAAGGTGGGCATCAACGGTTTCGGGCGCATTGGCCGGCTTGTTTTTCGCGCCGGCGCCAAGAACCCCGACATTGCGTTCGTCGGCGTCAATGACCTGTTTCCGCCGGAAAACCTCGCATACCTGCTCAAGCACGACTCGACCCATGGGCGCTACAACGGGTCCGTCGAGTCCAAGCCCGACGGCTTCGTCGTCGACGGGAAATTCATCCCGTGCAGCGCGATCAGGAACCCCGCCGAGCTGCCCTGGGACAAGCTGGGCGTGGACTATGTCGTCGAATCGACGGGCTTGTTCACCGATTACGCCGGGGCCGAAAACCACCTGAAGGCCGGCGCGAAACGAGTCATTCTTTCAGCGCCGACCAAGGACCCGGACAAGGTTCCAACGTTGCTCGTCGGAGTGAACCACAACCAGTTCGACCCGGCAAAGGACCGCATCGTCTCCAACGCGAGTTGCACGACCAACTGCCTGGCCCCGGTGGCGAAAGTGATCAACGACAACTTCGGGCTCGCGGAAGGTCTCATGACGACGGTTCATGCGATGACCGCGACGCAGCCCACCGTCGATGGGCCCAGCAAAAAAGACTGGCGTGGCGGGCGCGGCGCCGCACAGAACATCATCCCCTCATCCACCGGGGCCGCGAAGGCGGTTACGCTCGTCCTCCCCGAACTGAAGGGCAAGCTGACCGGAATGGCGTTCCGCGTTCCGACGCCGGACGTCTCGGTTGTGGACCTGACCTTCAAGACAGCCAAGCCCACCAGCTACAAGGAGATCTGCGCCGCGATGAAACGCGCCGCCGAGGGAGAGCTCGAAGGCATCCTCGGCTACACGGAAGAAGAAGTCGTTTCGACCGATTTCCTGACCGACCCGCGCTCCAGCATTTTCGACGCCGGCGCCGGAATCGAGCTCAATGCCAACTTCTTCAAGGTCGTCTCCTGGTACGACAACGAGTGGGGATACTCCAACCGGGTGATCGACCTGATACTCTCAATGGCAAAAAAAGAAGGAACTACCAGATAACTCAGCGCGATCCAGACCCGCTTGCCCGACGCGGCAGTCCGACGCACTCGACGCAGGTGTTTTCGACCGGGGAAACCGTCCTCAGCCTTATCCAATCCCAGACCTCGGTACGGATTTCGCTTCATTCCTGACCTAAAATCCACCATCGTGTCCCCGCGAGTCCAGTAATTTGCCTGCCTTGCCGATGTCAGGAGAGCCGCCATCGGTTTGCACGATTGTAGCAACGGGAGAAATCCCTAAACTCCGGCTGGCTCAGGTCGGACCGTGCGTTCGGCTGGCCCCGCGAATTCGCCCGGACGTGAGCATTTGCCTTACGCGGAGCAGAGCAATGGCTGTAGCAAACGAGGTCGAGAAGCGATCAGCCGCCAAGAAGGCGCCAGCCGGCTCGGGGGCCGAGGAGCGCAAGCGTCTGCGGATGATGATGCTCATCCGCCGCTTTGAGGAACGCACCTACCAGGAATACACCAAGCCCTACACCGGAAAGCACGGCGAAAAGGTCCTGCAGATCGGCGGGTTCTGTCATCTCTACAGCGGCCAGGAAGCAGTTGCCGTCGGAATCTCGTCCATCTTCCAGAAGGGGAAGGATTACCTGATCAACGGCTATCGCGACCACGGCCATTCCCTGGCACTTGGAATGGAGCCGCGAGCGGCGATGGCGGAACTGTTCGGCCGCGTCACCGGCTGCTCGAAGGGAAAGGGCGGGTCGATGCATTTCTTCCAGGCCGACGCCGGCAATCTCGGCGGCCATGGCATCGTCGGCGGCCAGATACCGCTCGGCGCCGGTGCCGCCTTTGCCTGTGCGTACAAGAAGACGGGTGGCGTATGCTTCACCCTCTTCGGTGACGGCGCCGTCAATCAGGGCACCTTCAATGAATCACTCAATCTGGCCGGGCTCTGGAAGCTGCCGGCCATTTTCATTGTCGAAAACAACCTGATGGCGATGGGCACGCGGGTCGAGCGCTCCAGCGCCGAGAAGGACCTGGCGAAGCGCGCCTGCGGATACAACATGCCGCACCGCAACATCGACGGCAACGACGTGGATGTCGTCATCGGCGAGCTCGAAGAGGCATGTCACCGCGCCCGATCGGGCGACGGGCCGAGCTATCTCGTTGCCAATACCTACCGCTTCCGCGGCCACTCAATGTCCGACCCGTTGAAATACCGCACCCGCGAGGAGGCGGAGAAGGCCCGCGAGCGCGACCCCATCAGCTTGTACGAGACCCGGCTGCGGGAGCGGGGGCTGATCAACGACAGCGCGATCGAGCAGATGGAAAAAGAGATCCGCGAGATCGTGGAGGACGCCGTTGTGTTCGCGGCCTCCAGCCCGCATCCCGAGCGTGAAGAGATGTACAAGGACATCCTCTCGGAGACCTATCCGCTGCAGAAGTAGCCGGGGTCGGAATCGGTTGAGCGCTTCCCACCACTCAGAACGGACGGCCGCATGCCAGAGATTCAGTTCCGCCAAGCGCTCCGCCAGGCGATGGTCGAGGAGATGGAGCGCGACGAAAACGTTTTTCTGATGGGCGAGGAAGTCGCGGAGTACAACGGCGCCTACAAGGTGAGCGAGGGATTGCTCGACCGCTTCGGCCCCCGGCGCGTCATCGACACGCCGATCAGCGAGTCCGGATTTTCCGGTCTGGGCGTCGGCGCCGCGATGTGCGGGCTGCGCCCGATCGTCGAGTTCATGAGCTGGGCCTTCTCGCTTGTCGCCTTCGACCAGTTGATGAACAACACCGCCAACGTCCGCTACATGTCAGGCGGGCAGTTCAAGATCCCCATCGTTTTTCGCGGCGGCAACGGCATCGCCCACCAGCTTGGCGCAACCCACAGCCACCGCGTTGACGCGCTCTATAGCCGCGTTCCGGGGCTGGTGGTCGTCGCGCCCTCCACCCCGTATGACGCCAAGGGCCTGTTGAAGACCGCCATCCGCTGCGATGATCCGGTTATGTTCCTGGAGTCGGAGCTGATACTGAACGATCTCGGCGAGGTGCCCGACGAGGAGTACACGCTTCCGATCGGCAAGGCGGACATCAAGAAGCCGGGCGACGACGTCACCATTATCTGCTGGTCGAAGATGGTGAAGCTGAGCTTGAAAGTGGCGAAGGTGCTCGCCGAAGAGCATGACATCGACGCTGAAGTGATCGATCTGCGCACGCTTCGACCGCTCGATGAGCAAACCTGTATTGACTCCATCCGCAAGACCAACCGCTGCGTGATCGTCGATGAAGATTGGCCCTATTGCGGAATGGGCGCCGGCGTGCTGGAGCGGCTGACGCACAAGGTCTTCGACGACCTCGACGCGCCGATCGGCCGGGTCTGCTGCGAAGACGTGCCCCTGCCGTTTAATCACTACCTCGAGATAGACATGCAGCCAAGCCTGGAGAAGGTCGTGGAGAAAGTCCGCGAAGTCTGCTACCGATAGCGCCACGGGAGCCGCCCCATGCCCGCCGAGATCACCATGCCCCAGCTCAGCGACACGATGAGCGAGGGCACGCTCGTCAAATGGAACAAGAAGGAGGGCGATAAGGTCAAGGCCGGCGACGAGATCGCGGAGGTTGAAACCGACAAGGCCACGATGCCGATGGAGGCGTTTGAGTCGGGCACGCTGGCGGTGATCGCGGTCAAGGAAGGGCAGAAGGTAAAGGTTGGCGATCGGTTGGCGGTGATCGCGACAGCCGGCGAGAAGGTCGAGGAGATCCGCAAGCAATTTGCCGGCAACGCCGCGACGAAGCGCCCTGAAGCGAAGCAGCCGGCAAAACCCCCGAAACAGAAGGGACGGCAGGAGAACGAGGGCGAAGGCGGCATCGACGGCGCGTCCAGCCACGATATTGAGGGGGGGCGCTCACCCGTCCAGCAGGGACACGAGCAATCGCGCCGCGAACTGCTGCGCGAGCCGCGGGAGCACACGTCCGAACAACTCGCAAGCGAGGCGTCCGAGGCAGTGAAGAGCCGCCGCGCATCCAGTGCTAATGGGGCAGGCGCCTCGGAAGGGGGAGCGGGCGCCACCGCAACCCTCGCCGCCCCGGCGCCGGGAGATGATGGAGGCGGGCGGCTGCGCGTCTCGCCGCTGGCGCGGCGGATCGCAGCAGATCTCGGGCTGGATTTAAGCCAGATCCAGGGCAGCGGTCCCGGGGGGCGCATTGTGCGCGACGACGTCCTGGCGGTCGCGGAAAGACCCGCCGCCGCGCCGGCACCTCAGCCCCCCACCTCGCCAGGCGCCGCTGCTTCCAACCTCCAGGCGGGTGACAAGCAGGTCATTCCGCTCTCGAAGATGCGCGCGGTGATCGCTGCCCGCCTGCAACAATCCAAGCAGACGGTTCCGCACTTCTACGAGACGATCGACGTGGATGTGGAGGCGGTATCCGAGTTGCGCGAGCGCCTCAACAAGCAGCTTGAAGCGGAAAAGGTTCGCATCTCGCTCGGTGATTTTGTCGCCAAGGCGCTCGGCTCCGCTCTGCTGCGCCATCCCGCACTGAACGCGACCTTCGATGGCGCGCAGATCACGCGCTATGGCGGCGTGAACCTCGGCATTGCGGTGGCGCTGCCGGATGGCCTGATCGTCCCGGTCCTGCGAGGAGTGAATCACCTCGGGCTGCGCGAGATCCGGATGCGAAGCGCAGACCTCGTCGAGCGCGCCCGCGCGCAGCGCCTGAAAGGCGATGAGTTGAGCGGCGCCACCTTCAGCGTGAGCAATCTCGGCGCCTACGGCGTGCGCGAGTTCAGCGCGATCATCAATCCCCCCGAAGTCGGCATCCTCGCCGTCGGCGCCGCCGAGAGGCGCGCGGTTGTGCGCGACGGACAGATTGTCGCCCGGACAATGATGAGTCTTACTCTTTCCGCAGACCACCGAGCCGTCGACGGCGCCAGCGCCGCCGATTTCCTCCGCACGCTCAAGAATGTGCTGGAGGAGCCGGGCTTGATGCTGGTGTAGCTCACCTCGCCGCATCTCCGCAGCTTCTCTTCTTGCTTCCGTGCGTGCGCTGAACCTCCGTCGCATGACAACCCGCCGCTCGTTTCCTATCATCCGCGCCCAACAGGGAGCGAACCGAATGGCGGCTGAAATCACGATGCCTCAGCTCAGCGATACGATGACTGAGGGCACGCTGGTGAAATGGCTGAAGAAGGAGGGGGAGCCGGTCAAGGCAGGGGACGAAATCGCGGAGATCGAGACCGACAAAGCTACCATGCCGATGGAGGCGTTTGACTCAGGCGTGATCGCCTATCTGGCGGTGAAAGAGGGGCAGAAAGTCAAAGTCGGCGAAACACTCGCGGTGATCGCGACCGCCGGTGAGAGCCGCGAGGAAATCAAGAAACAGTACGCATCGGGCGCTAAGCAGCGTCCCACGGCGACCGCGGTACAGGCGGCGCCTGAGCCGACGAGCGCGGGTCCGGTGAAACTGGGGCGGCCGGGGACGGGCGACGGAACGCGCGGTGCTTCTTCCCCCGCAGCACCTCCAGGCAAATCAACCACGAAGTATACGTACGACATCGTCGTGATCGGTGGTGGCCCCGCCGGTTACGCCGCGGCGATCCGAGCGGGGCAACTCAAGCAGCGCGTACTGTGCATCGAGAAAGAAAACCTCGGTGGGACCTGCCTCAATTGGGGGTGCATCCCAACCAAGGCGCTGCTCGATAACGGCGCCTTCGTCCGCCGGCTGCGCGAGGACGCGGCCGAGTGGGGTGTCTCGTTCGACAATCTTAAGGTCGACTTCGGCAAGGCCATCAGCCGCAGCCGCGCCATTGCTGACAAGCTCGCCAGGGGCATCGCCCACCTTTTTCGCAAATACGAAGTGAAGCATGAGATTGGGACGGGGCAGCTTCTGGGGCCGCATCGTGTAAAGCTCACCCGCAAGCAAGGATCGAGCGAAGTGACGGCTGGCAACGTGATTCTTGCGCCGGGTGCGCGGCCGCGCACGCTGCCGAACATCAGCTTCGACGGCAAGACCGTCATTTCCTCGCGCGAAGCCATGGCGCTGACGAAACAACCCAAGCGCATGGCGATCATTGGCGGCGGCCCGATCGGCTGCGAGTTCGCCGACTTCTACAACGCCATGGGAACCGAAGTGACGATCGTCGAGTTCCTTGACCACCTGCTGCCGATTGAAGACGATGACGTGTCGATCCTGCTCGAACGGGTTTTCGGCAAGCGCGGCATCAAAGTGCATACCAAGACCGCAGCGGAGCGGGTCGAGAAGACATCGGACGGGGTGCGGCTGCACGCCAAAGGGCCAGGCGGCGCGGTGACGGCCGACGCCGATGTCGTGCTGATGGGCGTCGGATTCACCGGCAATCTCGAGCAGCTCACTGAATCAGGCGTGAATCTCGAGCTGAACAAGGGTCACATCAAAGTCGATCGAGATTACCGCACGAACATCGAGGATGTCTGGGCCGTCGGCGACGTGATTGGCGCGCCGTGGCTCGCCCACGTGGCGCATCACCAGGCGGTTGCGTGCGTCGAGCGGATCTGCGGAATCTCGGATCACCGCGTCGATCTCGCCTGGGTTCCGGGCTGCACCTACACGCACCCGCAGGTGGCGCGGATGGGGCTGACCGAGCGATTGGCGCGGCAGGAAAAGCGCGAGATACGCATCGGGAAGTTCCCCTTCAGCGTGAGCGGCAGGGCCCTTGCCGCGGGCGAAACCGACGGCTTCGTGAAACTCATATTTGACTCCCGATACGGCGAGCTGCTCGGCGTGCACATGATCGGCGAGAACGTCACGGAACTGCTTAGCGAGCTCGTGCTGGCGCACAACCTCGAGGCGACCGAGGACGAAATCATCGAGGCGATGCACCCGCACCCAACGCTCTCCGAAGCGGTGATGGAAGCCGCCGGCGCTGCCGAAGGCCGCTCCATCCATCTTTAACGCAGCGGCGATATCCCAGTGGCGGCGGGCGCGTCCTGCGTCGCAATGAACCGTGAACGGTAAGCGGCCCGCAGGATCAGTGCGAAGGGAATCCACCAGATCAGGTCATTGGTAATGATCGTGATGCCGAAGCGCCAAGGCACTTGATCGCGGCTGGAGGCGGCAAGGAAGCCGATGGGGCCGAGGATCTTGCCAAGCAAGCCGACCAGCACAATTGGCCAATGCCGCAGCGGATTCGTTGCGGCAATCGCGTAGCCAACGCCATATACGCCGACGATCATTCCAATGCACTGCCAGAACTGCGGGTAGTTCGGCGCCGCCATCTTCATCCGCTCGAACATCACGTTCGGAAAGCAGACGACAAAGATTCCCCAGAGGATGTTGTAGACCGCGCCCGCCCAGAGCACCGCGCACATCCATCGAGCCGGCTTCATCGCGTCTCCTCGACGGGATTGTAGCGGGTGTGCTGGAGGCGCCGGTGGTTTCAGAAATTGAATAAGATTCCGGAGAAAGGGCAGGCGGGGAAACCTCTTCCTAAGGGTCGAAGAGTTCGTGGATCTTGGCGGCGATATCGTCGCTGCGCATGAGGCTTTCGCCGACCAGGACCGCACGCACCCCGGCCGAAGCAAGCTTCTTGACGTCGTCTCGGCTATGGATGCCGCTCTCGCTCACCAGCACCGAGCGATCTTCCACCAACTCTGCCAGCCGAAGAGTCGTGCCGAGATCGGTCTTGAACGTGTTCAAGTCGCGGTTGTTGATGCCCAGCAGACTGTAGCTTCGATGGGGAAAGCCGATGACGTGATCGCGCACGCGCATCAGGCTGTCCAGGTTGTGAACCTCGATGAGACACGTCAGGTTCAGCTCCGTTGCAAGGATCTGGAGGTCGATCAACTCGCTGGTCTCGAGGCATTCCGCGATGAGCAGGATGGCATCGGCGCCGGCCGCGCGCGACTCGTAGACCTGGTATGGGTCGATGATGAAGTCCTTGCGCAGCACCGGAAGCCGCACGACGTCGCGGATGGCGTGGATGTACTCGAGTCGCCCCTGGAAATACTTCTCGTCGGTTAAAACGCTCAGCGCGTCCGCGCCGGCCTGGGCATACGTCTGTGCGATGGCAATCGGATCGAAGTCTTCGCGGATCACCCCCGCGCTGGGTGACGCCTTCTTCACCTCCGCGATCAGGTTCACCGGCTTGCGGGTGTTGGCAGTCACCTTGTGAAAGAAATTGCGCGGGCGGCCGAGGGTCGTGATCGTCTCCTTCAACGCGTCGAGCGGCACGCTGGTCTTGCGATCCGCCACCTCTTGGCGCTTGGTCTGCAGGATTTGCTCCAGCACGCTGCTCATAGGAAAAACGCCGAGGGAGGTCTAGAATGCCCGTCTCCACCTGCCATGAAAGTGGGGCCGGAGCACTGTAAACCGGGTCGAGTGAATGTCAATTTATCCGCCGGTGCGGGATTGCGCAGCCGATGGCCTTCGCATATCTAGGAATTGTTCTCAGCCTCATGATCGGCGCGGTTGCCGGTCTGTTCCGCGCTGAATCACTTGCGGGCCGCGCCCGATTGCCCGAGGGACGACCGGTCTGGCCGCTGATGATCGCCTTCGTCATCGCGGTGTCGGTGTGGCTCATGGTGCAGGTGAGTTTCGGAATGTGGAAGCAGGCCAGGCTGAGCGCGGTAGCCACGCACCCGGTCGTGTTGGAAGAATCCATGCTGACCGGCAACGATCTCGCCGTCCTCGCCACCGCCGCGCCCGCGGCAGGTTTCCTTCTCCTGTGCTCCGCGCACCTGCTCGTGCGCTCCGCCGTCGGACAGGACTTCGGGTTTTCGCTGCGGCGCCTGCCGCACGGGACTCTGCTGGGAGCGACCGCGTTTGCCGCGATCATGCCGTTGCTGCTCGGCGTCTCGGTCCTGACAGAAGAAATGTACAACCGGATCGGATTCCAGCATCCCTCGGAGCATGAGCTGCTCAAGGTGATGGGCGAGGCGGCCGGATCGACAAAGCTCGCACTCGTGTTCGGTGCGGTCGTGTTGGCGCCGCTCTTCGAGGAACTTCTGTTTCGCGGCTATCTGCAAACGATTCTTCGACGCGTCTTTTCGCGGGCAAGATCGCGACGATCACTCGCGCTGCCGCCCCTGGCGGTGCTCGTCCCCCCGGGCTCGGAGGGAATCGACCTGGCCCTTCCGCTGCCGGTGGCGCAGAGTTCCGACCTGCCGGCGCCGCGTCCCTTCATCGAGTCGGCGGCTGCCTGGACGGCGATCCTGCTCACCTCCGCCATGTTTGCACTGGTGCACCCCAAGTGGACATGGCCTCCCATCTTCGCCTTGTCGGTTTGTCTCGGATGGTTGTATGAGCGCACGGGAAATCTGTGGGCGCCGATCACGGTGCACGCGCTGTTCAACGCGGCTTCCACGCTCTGGTATCTGCACACGCTGCCGCCGCATTGAAGCGGTCTCCCGGCACCTTTACAATCGCGCCGCGCTCCGGCTGGCGGCGCGGGATCCGAGAGCACTCATGACCGTCGACGATCAGATAGCGGCGCTGTCGCGCCGATGCGAACGGATCCTGAGTGAGCAGGGCCTGCGGGCGAAGCTTGCCGCGAGCGCTCAAGATGGAAAACCCCTTCGAATCAAGCTGGGGATGGATCCGACGGCGCCCGATGTGACGCTGGGGCACGCAGTTCCGCTGCGCGTAGTCCGCCAGTTCCAGGACTGGGGCCACAAGGCGGTGTTGATCATTGGCGACTACACCGCGCGCGTGGGCGACCCCACCGGACGAAACCAGACGCGAAAAGTGCTGGCCGGTGATGAGATCGACGCCAACGCCAGGACGTACGTCGCGCAGATTGGCAAGATCCTCCGCACCGACGCGGAGCATCTCGAGGTGCGCCACAACGGCGAGTGGCTCGCCAGGATGGGCCTCGTCGACATCATCAAGCTCGCGGCCCGCAAGAGCGTCGCACAGGTGCTCACCCGGGAAGACTTCGCCAACCGCTACGCCGAAGGCATCGACATCCGGCTGCACGAGATGCTCTACCCGCTGCTGCAGGGGTGGGACAGCGTGATGGTCAACGCCGACGTCGAAATGGGCGGCAGCGATCAGCTGTTCAACAACCTGGTCGGACGCGAATTCCAGAAGGAAGACGGCGCGCAGCCCCAGGTCGTCATTGTCACGCCGCTTCTCGTCGGCACCGATGGCGTGAGGAAGATGTCCAAGTCGCTCGGTAATTACATCGGGGTCAACGATCCGCCGAGCGGCGAGAACGGAATCTTCGGCAAGATCATGTCGCTGCCGGATGCGCTGATGGAAAGCTACTACACGCTGCTGACCGAGATACCGGCGGCTGAGTTCAACGCGCAGATTGCGAACAGCCCGCGCGATGCGAAGGTACGGCTGGCGAAGGAGGTCATCCGCTGGCTGTGCGGGGACGCGGAAGCCGGCGCCGCGGAAGCGGCATTCATCCGTCAGTTCAGCGAGAAGAAGGAGCCCGACTCAATGCCGGAACATTCCGTCGGACCGGGCCCGCATAAGCTGAGCGTGCTGTTAGCTCAGTCCGGACTGGCGGCATCCAACGGCGAGGCAATCCGCAAGATCAAGGAAGGCGCCGTCGACCTGAACGGCGAGCGCGTGACCGATTTCCAGAAGCAAATCACCCTCGAGCAGCCAGTCACCGTGCGCCTCGGCCGCAAGTACGCACGCCTGAAGCCTTGATCGCCTCTCTCAACGGCTACCGAATCTCACCGTTGGCACGCCATTTGTTCCTTCGACCCGCATCTCTTACCTGGAGGTTCGATGGGACGTGAAGACGTAGCGGCCGGTAAGGCCAAGCAAGTCAGAGGCAAGGTCAACGACGTGGTGGGCGCCATGAAGGGAGATACAGGGCAGCAGATCAAAGGCAAAGTTCAGAAGGCGGTCGGCAAGGCGCAGGCGGCGCTGGGAAAGAAACCAAGATAGCCGCCCCCGATTCTCCCGGGACCACGTACTGCCGGACAGCTCACTGCCCGGCAGTTTCCATTGCGCGACGATACGCGTTCACGCGCGGCCGTAAATGTACTCGTTCAGGAAATAGATCGTCGCTTCCTGGTCGGAGGCGCGATGCGCATTGAGGTCGCCGATTGAGATCAGACCGCGCAACTCGCCCTTGTCATCGCATACCGGCAAGTGGCGGATGCGCCGGTTCTTCATGATCGTGGCGACCTCGTCAAGCTGCGCATCCGGCCCGCAGCAGACAACCTCCCCGCTCATCACCTCGTCAACCGTTGTATCGGCGGGCGAGCGGTTTTCACCGACGACGCGCCGAAGCACGTCGCGCTCCGTGAACATGCCTACGACCTCCCCGGCGGCCATGACGACCAAAGCGCCGATCTTGTGCTGATTCATCCGATCGACCGCTTCCCTGACGCTGGCGGTGGGGCTGGTGGAGTGAACTGTATTCCCCTTGGCGACAAGTACGCTGCGCACGGTAGGCATGGGCAACTCCTTGATAATGCCGCGTTGCGCGGCTGACCGCGATGACGTGATTCACCGAGATTATGACGATGTAACCGAGGTGAAAGCAACATCGTGAAAAGATTATCGAAGTGCTTTCGAGCTCGGATCGTCCACCGATCCGGGAAAACCTGGAAACGATGACGGTCGCGCGGATCGGCTAAGATGGGTCGATGCCTTCAATGCCAGTCGTTGCCATCGTCGGTCGGCCGAATGTCGGCAAGAGCAGCCTGCTCAACGCGCTGGTGGGCAGGCGCATCAGCATCGTCCAGAACACGCCAGGCGTCACGCGCGACCGCGTCTCGATCCCGCTCAGCGTTGGCGAGCATTTCGTGGAGCTCGTCGATACCGGCGGCTATGGCTTTGTCGACCCGGACCAGCTCACCGTCCATATCAAACATCAGATCGACCTGGCGGTGGCACAAGCGAGGCTCGTGCTCTTCCTCGTCGACTGTCAATCGGGCCTCACCAGCGCCGACGAGGAGATCGCATCGATGCTCCGCCGCCGCGGCATCAAAACGGTTCTCGTCGCCAACAAAGCCGACGGAGAGCGCGCCGACACCATGCTCGGCGATTTCGCGCGCCTCGGGCTCGGCACCCCGATCGGCGTCTCGGCGCTCAACGCTCGAAACCTTGATCAGGTCTTCGACGCGATCGAGCGCAGTCTCGACCTGTCGGATGCGCCGACCGAGATGACCCCTCCGCAGATGATGGTCGCGATCGTCGGAAAGCGCAACGCCGGCAAGAGCACGCTGGTCAACTCCGTCGCCGAGATCTATGAAGGCCACGGCGATCGGGTGATCGTCTCGGAGGTGCCGGGCACGACGCGCGACAGCGTCGATGTGCGCTTCGAAAAAGACGGCAAGAGCCTCATCGTCATCGACACCGCTGGCGTGCGCAAGAAGAAACGGATGGTCGGCAGCGACATCGAGTTCTACAGCTTCCACCGCGCCCAACGCTCCATTCGCCGCGCTGACGTCGTGCTGATGCTGATCGACGCCACCGAGCCGGTCAGCGAGCCGGACAAGAAGCTCGCCGCCTACATCGCCGCCGAGCACAAGCCGGTCGTCCTGGTCATCAACAAATGGGACCTGGCGAAGCAGACGCTCCAGGAGCAATCGAAGGAGCAGGGCGGCAAGTTCGACGATCATGGCATCATGCAGGAGTACCGCGAATACCTCGACGCGGAATTGAAGCACGTTGACTACGTCCCCATCGCGTTCATCACCGCGAAGGACGGGCGCAACGTGCAGGCGGTGCTCGACCTGACGCAGCATCTGTTCAAGCAGGCGAACGAGCGGCTCACCACGCACAAGCTCAACAACGTGGTGCGGCAGATCATGCAGGAGCGCCGGCCAAGCACCCCCAGCGGCCGCAAGGCGCGGATCTATTACGCCACCCAGACCGACGTCGCTCCTCCCACGATCGTGCTCTTCGTCAACAAGCCGGAATATCTCAATGACGCCTATCAGCGGTTCATGATCAACCGCTTCCGCGAACTGTTGCCCTACTCCGAAGTGCCGATCCGCCTGGTGATCCGCGGGCGCGAAGGCAAGCCGGCGGGGCCTTCGCTCGAAGAGGGCGACGAGCTGAAACGCCCGGTAAAACGACGCCCGGTCGCGAAACCGCCGCGACGGGAAACAAGGGGTTCGTCGCTCCGGCGCAAGGGTTCCGCGAAGCCCGCCCGACGCCTCAGGGAAGTGAAGGGGAGCAGGAAATAGGATCGATCGCGTCTCATCTGGTCGATTTGCGGGGCGCTCGATATTCGCCCGAGCAAGGCCAACACTTCGCTCGCTGCGGCGCGATCCTGCGGGCGCGGGTGTAGGGGCGAATTCTGGCGGTTGAGTCCGGCAAACCATCTCGCGTTTCGTCACTTCCGCGTCATCGCTCATCTGATAAGAATGAATCGCTCATCGCGCGCCGGCCGGCGGGGGCATGATCGCGTTGATCATTCGTTGGAGTGCGTATGCGATTCTCGTTGGGTAATTGGATTCGGCGTCTGGCGGAGCGGTTCGCGAGAGCTGCAATCAATCAGCCCCAGGTGCAGCGGCTGGAAGAGCGGCGCCTGCTCTCCGCGTCCGCCATCAACTCCGTCGCGCCGACGCGCGCCGCTAACATTCCCAGGCCCGACCATCTTGTGATCGTCGTGGAGGAGAACAAGTCATACGGGCAGATCCTCGGACCCGCGATTCCGCCGCCGAGTACCTGGCCCTTCACACTGCCGAATCCTCTGACCGAAGACACTTATCTTCGAGGTCTCGCCGCGCACAGCGCGTCCTTCACCAACGCTCACGGGCTCACTCACCCGAGTCAACCAAACTATCTCGCACTGTTTTCCGGCTCAACGCAGGGCACAAAGAGCGACGCCGTTCCACAGCAACAGTTCACCGCCCCCAGTCTCGGCGGGCAGCTGCTCGCCAATGGATTCACGTTCGCGGGCTATTCAGAGTCGCAGCCGGCTCCCGGGTTCATGGGCGCCACGCATGGCGACTATGCCCGCAAGCACAATCCCTGGTCAGACTTTGCCGACGTGCCGCCCAGCGCCAATCTTCCGTTCAAAGCTTTTCCGAAGGACTTCACCCAGCTGCCCGATGTGTCGTTCGTCGTCTCCAACCAGCGGAATGACATGCACAGCGGCTCCGTTCGCGCGGCCGACCGGTGGCTCCGCAAGCACATCAAGCGCTATGCGAAGTGGTCCAAAAAGCACAACAGCCTGCTCATCGTTACCTGGGACGAAGGCTCCGGCGACAACCACATCCCCACCCTCTTCGCCGGCGAAAGAATCGCGCCGGGAAATTATTCCGAGCCGACCGATCACTACCGCACGCTGCGGACGATCGAGGAAATGTACGCCCTCCCGCCGATCGGAAAGAGTGTCGGCGTCCAGCCCATTACGGATGTGTTCGGGTAGTATCCATGTTCCCGAGCCTTTCCGCCTCGCCGGCAGTTGCGCGCGTGCGGCGCGCCGCTAAGCCTGCGGCAGGTCGTTCAAGTGATCGATGAGCATTCGCAGCCGGCCGTGGTCGCGGCGGTTGAAGGCGAAGACCAGCCGGGCGAGGTTCTGCAGGGCCGGCTCGTCGCGCTCAACGGGCAGCGCGCCGCTGAGCCGGAACGCCCCGCGCAGCTTGATGTCCGAAAACTTCTCGGAGATCTCCACCAGCTGCGCCTCGGTCGGCCGGCGATGCAGCCGCAGAACGATGTCATCGCGCGAATAGCGCAGGCTGTGGTAGTTGCTGTAGAAGTGACGCACCTCCCGCACCGCCTCGTCGATGTCGTCGGTGATCTTGTAGAGCCGCAGGTCGTTGCGCCCGATCAGGCCGCGGGAGAGCAATTGCTTCTCAACATACTCTTGCCAGCCCTTCCAGTAGTCTCCTCCCGGCGCGTCGATGAAGACGATCGGGATCGGCACCGACTTGCCGGTCTGCACCAGCGTCAGCACCTCGAAGCCCTCGTCCATCGTCCCAAATCCGCCGGGGAAGAGCGCGATCGCGTGGCTCGAGCGGACGAAGATCAGCTTTCGCGTGAAGAAGTACTTGAAGTTGATCAGCTTCGGGTCGTTCTCGATGAACTTGTTCGTCGCCTGCTCGAACGGCAGTCGGATCGCCAGCCCGAATGATGGCTGCGCCCCCGCGCCGCCGTGCCCCGCTGCCATGATCCCGCCGCCCGCGCCGGTGATCACCATCCACCCCGCTTCGGCCATCTTCTTGCCGAAATCCGCCGCCTGCCGGTAGTCGTCGTGGCTTTCCAGCGTGCGCGCCGAGCCAAAGATGCTCACCTTCCGCACGTCGCGGTAGGGCGCGAAGATCTTGAGCGCGTAGCGCAGCTCCTTGAACGACTTGTCGATCAGCTTGATGTCGCCGCGGTTGGTCTGGTCGCGCAGCAGCTTCAGCGCGTTGACGATGATCTCACCGACCAGGTCTCCTTCGGGAACCGACTGCAGCTCCTCGACCAGCTGAGCAGCGGCTGCGTGAACGGCGGACAGATCATCCCGGCTCACCACCGTTGCCGGCTGCGTGGTCTCCTGCGACTGCTCGGTGTGGTTATCGGGTCCGTCCAGTTCCTTCATCACACCAGCCTTACATCCGAATTGCGTTGCCGCGGCGCCTGCCGCCCGGCCCTGTGGTTCCGTTCCGCCGATCGGGCCGGACTGTCTTATCGTACGCCCCTGCGCGGGTCAAACCACGAGGTTTCGATTGACTTATGGCGGAGGGGAGATCGAAGGACGGGAGAAACCAGGAGTTGACTTCCAGAAAGAAAGAAGGTACAATGAATATGTCTTCGGTCTGGACCGGGTCGAGTAGCATTGCGCGCTCTTTGACAAGTGAAGAGGTGAATCACAAAGGTTTCTGGGGAGGTCGTCCAAAGCCCACTAAAGCCCACCAAAGCCCACCATGGGCGTTCGAGCTGGCGGCGAAAGCGTGTCGCGGGACGGGGCGAGCTCTTGATCGGCTTCAAAAGCGGGGGGAGCCGGCACAAGGTTCGATTGACAATATTTGCACCGTCGCCTATCCCATTCCGGCAACGCCCGCTGCAGGCGGGCGGCAGAAGGAATACCAATGAGCAACATCCATTTTGGCGTGATCGGCGCAGGCAACATGGGCTCGTTTCACGTCGGGTATCTCGACGAGCTCGCCGACGCCAGCCTCGCCGCCGTCTGCGATGCCGACCCCAAGAAGCTCGAGCAGGCCGCGCAGCTCGCGCAGGAGAACCGCGCCAAGCGCGGCCAGGTAAAATGCGACGTGCCGAAGTTTTCCAGCTATCAGGAACTGCTCGACTCAGGAACGTGCGACGCGATCATCATCGCGACGCCGCACTACCAGCACCCGGAGATCGCCATTGCCGCCTTTGAAAAAGGGCTTCACGTGCTGTGCGAGAAGCCGCTGGCGGTCGGCGTGAAAGAGGCGCGCCGGGTGATCGACGTCCATCGCAAGCACCCCGAATTGAAGTTCGCGCTCATGTTCAACCAGCGCACCAACTCGATGTACCAGAAGGTCCGCTCATTGATCGCCGAGGGCGAGCTTGGAGAGGTGAGCCGGGTCTCATGGATCGTCACCGACTGGTTTCGCACCTGGGCCTACTACGCCTCAGGCGGTTGGCGCGCCACCTGGGCGGGCGAGGGCGGCGGCGTGCTCATCAACCAATGCCCGCACAATCTCGACCTCATTCAGTGGATCACCGGCATGATGCCCAGCCGGGTAACCGCCGTAGCGAGTATCGCCAAGACGCATCCGATCGAAGTCGAGGATGAAGTGAGCGCGATCTTCGAATATCCCAACGGCGCCATCGGTCACTTCGTCACCACCACCGGCGAAGCCCCCGGCACCAATCGCCTCGAGATCTGCGGAGACCGCGGACGAATCATCGCCGAAGGCGGAAAGCTCAGCTTCAGCCGCACCAGGAAAAGCGTTCGCGAGGTGCGCGAGAAGAGCAAAGACATGTTCGTCTCGATGGAAACCTGGCCGATCGACGTTCCGCACGCCACCGGCGCGCCCGAGGGTCACCGCGCCGTGACCGAGAATTTCGTCCGCGGCATCCTGAGTAACGAGACGTTGATTGCTCCCGGCGAAGAGGGCGTGAAGGGCCTGGAGATCGGCAACGCCATGCTCATGGCCGGCCTCACCCGTCGCCCCGTTGAATTGCCCATGGACGGCGATGCCTACGAGCAATTCCTCAAGGACCTCACCAAGCAGTACGGCGGCAAGAAGACCCTGCAAACCCAGGCCGCCAAAGCCGACAACATGGCCTCGTCCTTCCAGCGCTAGCCAGCGAGATTCTGGGGATCCATCTTTAGTAGCATGGGCTTCCAGCCCATGTGCCAGAGCGCAGCGCTACTCCGCATTGAACGAACCACCCTCCCCGCGCGTGGACATCCCATCCCTCCATGCCGGATACTTCGCGCATGACCTGGCTCCACTACGCCCTCCTGTCGGCCCTCGCGGCAGCCTTCGTTCCGATCTGCGGCAAGATCGGAATGAAGCATGTCGATGAGAACCTCGCGACCGCCCTGCGCAGCATCGTGATGACGATCTTCCTCCTCACCGTGGCGACCGCGCTGCGCGTCTGGACCAAGACCTCTCAAATCTCCGCGTTTTCCTATGCGATGATCGTCCTGTCGGGACTGGCCGGCGCCGCATCGTGGCTCTTTTACTTCCACGCGGTGAAGCTCGGGGAAGTGTCGCGTGTCGCCCCCATCGACAAGCTCAGCGTCCCCCTCGCCGCACTGTTCGCGCTCTTCATCCTCAGGGAACACCCCAGCGCATGGAACTGGATTGGCATCCTGCTCATCACCGGCGGCGCCTACCTGGCCGGCCTGCCCAAAGCATGAACTGCACGCCGCGCATCGGTCTTTCTTCTCCCGTTCGCGGCACCGCGCTGTTCCGTCCCGGCCACGCCCCAAGTGGCAAACACAGCCGCTTATCCCTACAATCGCCGGAATCTGAAAGGGACCCGAACTGATGTCGACCGCAACCCCGCCGGCCGCTGATCCGAATCTGCGAACTGTTGATTACGCGCTGATGCCCGGCGCAGTCGACGAAGAAACCGACGTGCAGTCCGAAGAGATGCTCGTCAATATGGGACCGCAGCATCCCTCCACGCACGGCGTGCTCCGCATCGTCCTCCGCACCGACGGTGAAATGGTCCTGGAAGCAGTTCCTCACCTGGGCTACCTGCATCGCTGCAAGGAGAAAATCGCCGAGAACCTCGCCTACTACCAGTACATCGGATACACCGACCGCCTCGACTACCTCGCGGCGATGAATAACAACCATGCCTGGGCGATGGCGGTGGAGAAGCTGGCCGACATCGAAGTGCCCCTGCGCGCGGAATACATCCGCGTCATCGCCGCCGAGTTGAACCGCATCGCGTCCCACCTGGTCAGCTTCGGCACGTACGGCCTGGACATGGGCGCCTTCACGCCGTTCCTCTACGCCTTCCGCGAGCGCGAGTACATCCTCGACCTCTTCGAGCAGCTCTGCGGCGCGCGGCTCACGCTCAGCTATATCAACGTCGGCGGCGTCACCTGGGACCTGCCGCCGGGCTTCCTGGAAAAGCTCACCGAGTTCCTCGACTACTTCGAGCCCAAGATTGACGAATACAACGACCTGCTCAGCTTCAACCACATCTTCGTGAAGCGCACCGCCAACGTGGGCGTGGTCAGCAAGGACCAATGCATCCGCTATGCCCTGTCGGGCCCCATGATTCGCGGCAGCGGCATTCCTCTCGACCTGCGCCGCGATCGTCCCTACTCCATCTACGACCGCCTCGAGTTCGATGTCTGCGTCGGCAGCGGGCTCAAAGGGTCGATGGGCGATTGCTGGGACCGCTATTGGGTCAAGATGCTCGAGATGAAGCAGTGCATCCGCATCCTTCGCCAGTGCATCCAGCAGGTGCCCGAGGGCTCCTACCGCGCCAAGCTGCCGCGGGCCATGAAGGTGCCGGAGGGTGAGGTCTACGCGGAATACGAGAACCCGCGCGGGCATCTCGGCTTCTTCATCGAAAGCCAGGGCGGCGTCATTCCCTACCGTGTCAAGATCCGCGGCCCCTCTTTTGTGAACCTGGCCGTTACCAATGAAGTGTGTCGTAATGTATTGCTGGCGGATGTACCGGCCATCGTCGGGTCCATTGATATCGTCATGGGCGAGGTAGACCGCTAACTGTGATCCCGCCTCGGCCGGGATTCGCAGCGGCATTTGGAAGGCAAAAGTGGCGCGTGTGCGCCGCCGGCGCGGGGAAGTCAGGACGCGGCCGGGGCGCGTTGCTCTCTGCCTTCTTTCATTGCGACGGTGTTATGGCTCAACCGGCTCAACCCAATCACGACCTACCCGCCGCGCTGGAGAATCACGCGGTCATCGCCGGTTTCGGCGTCCCCGGCCGCGCGGTGGCCGACATGCTCCAGGCCCGCGGCATTCCCTTCTGCGTCATCGAGCTGAACCCCGAGACCGTCATCCGCGCCTCCATGGCCGGCGTGCAGTTCATTTCCGGCGACGCCTCCCAGGAGGACGTCCTGCGTCGCGCCGGCATCGACCGGGCAATCCTCTTCGCGGTGGCGATGCCGAACGATCGGGCCGTCCTCGACGCCATCGCCATCGCCCGGCGGATCAATCCCTCCCTGCGAATCCTCGCACGCTGCCACTACGTCTCCAGCGGCATGGAGGCCCAACGCCGCGGGGCCAATGAAGTCGTTGTCGCCGAGCAGGTGGTCGCCCAGGAATTCGAACGCCTCCTCGACACCGAGATCTTCCGAAACCTCAGCGAGCCGCTCTCCCGCGCGTAGTGATTCAAGAAATCACTTGGCGGGGAGGTCAAGGATCCGGCGCCACGGGCACTCCCGATAGACACAACCTGGAACTGTAGATTTGTTCGCCCGGCCTACTTCGGGCGCAGGCTTTCGAGGAACCGCCCGTGCTTGCCCTGATCGCGGCGGCGGAGGAACTGCACCATGTTCTTCACGTGCTCGTTCAACCCGTTCATGGTGTCGTACTCCGCCATCGCGGCGGAGAAGACCTTCTTCCGCCCGAACAGGTTGCGGAACGCGATGTCCAGCGCGGCGATGTCTTCCTCGTTGAACCCCGCCCGGGCGAGGCCCACCCGGTTCAGCCCGCGCACCAGGTCCGCGCCGTCGACCTTGCAGAAGGGCGGCACGTCGTGGTGGACGCGCGAGTACGCCGCGATGTAGGCGTGCTCTCCGATCGTCACGAAGTGGTTGATGCCCGCGCCACCCATCATCGAGACGTTGTTCCCGCAAACCACGTGGCCGGCGATCATCACGTTGTTGGCGAAAACGCAGTTGCTCCCGATCGTCCCGTCATGCCCCACGTGGGCGTTCACCATCAGGAGGTTGTTGTCCCCGATCCGCGTCACGCCGAGGCCCTTCTCGGTGCCCACGTGCAGCGTGACCGCCTCGCGAAAGACGTTGCCGTTCCCCACCACCAGCCGCGTTGGAGCGCCTCGATATTTCTTGTCCTGCGGCGCCGCCCCCAGCACCGCGTTCGGGAACAGGATGTTGTCCTTCCCGATCGTCGTATGACCCAGGATCGTCACGCTGTTGAGCAGCCGGCACCCGCTGTCGATCTTCACGTCAGGCCCGATGACGCAGAACGGGCCCACCTCGACGTCCTCGGCGATCGACGCATGCGGATCCACCACCGCGTGCGGCGAGATCTTCGGCATCGAATCGGAGAAGAACCGGAACGTGAAGAGCGAGGAGATCCAGCTCGGCCGCCTCGGTTCCTTCACCCTGGTCGCTTCGTTCGGCATGGTGTCGGGAATAGCCATCAGGCGGGCTCCGCGTCGACGAGCATGAACTTGATGTCCGCTTCGCACGCCAGCTTGTCCTGCACGAAAGCCTTGCAGCGGACGTGTCCGGTGCGGCTCTTCACGCGCACAGTGATCGCCTCCAGTATCAATTGATCCCCTGGGACCACCGCGTGCCGCATTTTCACCTTATCCATACTGATCAGGACGGCAAGCTTTCCCGTGTGCTCCAACTTCTGGCTCAAAAGAAGCCCGCCGAGCTGCGCCATCGCCTCGACGATCAAAACCCCGGGCATGATCGGCGTGCCCGGATAGTGGCCCTGAAAGAAGATGTCGTTGAACGTCACGTTCTTGATCCCGACGGCCTTGTGATCGCCGACGATCTCCAGCACGCGATCCACCAGCAGCATCGGATAGCGATGCGGGAGGATCCGCTGGATGCGGCGGATGTCCATCTCCGCGTCGCGGCCGATCAGCGACTGGCGGCTGTTCGATTCCTCCTGCTCCAGCAGCTTGCGCGCCAGCATGTGATTCAGCACGTGGCCGCTCTTGTACGCCACGATCCGCCCGCGGATGGGCCGCCCGACCAGCAGGAGATCGCCGATCAGGTCCAGCGCCTTGTGCCGCGCGCATTCGTCCTTGAACCGGAAGGCGTTGTCGACCGGGCCGTCCTTCGCGATCACCAGCAGTTCTTTGTGGGTCAGGTGGTTCCCGAGGCCGCGGGCGCGAAGCTCGCGCGCTTCGTTTTCGAACACGAACGTCCGCGCCGGCGCCAGCTGTGACGCGAAATCGTCATCGCCAAGCCGGAAGCTGATGGTTTGCCGCCCAATCGGCGGCGCCGCCTCGAAGTCATAGATCACTTCCAGCTGATCGCTTGGGCCCGGCAGTGCAGCCAGCGTCGCGCCGTCCGCGCTCACCTGCACCGGCTTGGTGATGATCAGCGGGTCGAGCGGCGCATCCTGCTCCACCACCCCCGCCTCTTCGAGCGCGTTCACGAAAGGCTGGCTGCTGCCGTCTCCGCCCGGAAGTTCCCCGACCGCGCCCCCCGCGACCCTGACGATGGCGTTGTGAACGCCCATGCCCGCGAGGGCAGCCATGCAATGCTCGATGGTCTCAACGAGCAACGTGCCGTTGCGCAGGCAGGTGCGCCGCGGGCGCTTCAAAAGGTTCTGCACCAGCGCCGGGATCGCCGCGACCTTCCCGTCCTGCTCTCGAATGAAAGTGATCCCCGAACCCGCGGCGGCGGGCGCAAAGGTCAGCGTCGCCGGTTCACCGGAGAACAGGCCGCGGCCCGCGAAGGATGCTTCGCGCGAGATGGTTCGTTGACGATCGTTCACAAGGACCCGCCCTGCGTGTCGGATCCACAACGCCGCATGTCAAGGGGGAGGTGCAGTATAGCGATCGCAGCAGAAACTTGAAGAGCCGGTGCGAGATGCAGCCGGTGCGCGATGCAGCAGCGGTCCGATATTCAGCTGAATAGCCTCTTAAGGAACCCGTCGCCGACGCCGGAGGCACGCCAAGGCGGTCCATGCCAGGGCAACGCCGGCGGGTTCGGGAGCCAGTACGGTCGGCGTACCCGCGCTCGCCTTGAGTTCGATCACCAGGTCGTTGTAGTCGTGGTCGCTGGCGGGCTGGCCGGGAAGGATGTTGCGATCTTCCCAGAACAGCATCCAGGTGGTGTAGCCGTCGGTAAGACCATCGATGCGGTACGAGACCAGGTGGTCGAGTCCATCGGCGTTGGAAGTGATGAGGGACGAGTGAGGCCCCGTGCCCCCGCCGGTCCGGCCCCATCGCCAGGTAAGCCCGCGCATGTCCGCCAGCGTCGCGCTGCCGCTGACCGCGTAGCCCGAGCCAGACACGTCGAACAGGTTCGTATACGAACCGCCGCTTGTGCCAGTGAAAAAGCCGAACGACTGCGACAGGGCGGCGAAGCGCGCCGTCGCCAGCGCCGACGTGAACCCATCGTGCCACACCTGATCGGCCGCCACGCCGGGGGCGCCGTCGATCAGCCCCAGCACGCCATTGCTCGCGAGCGCGTCGTCAATCCGATGAGCCGTCACATTGCCGTTGGAGTAATCCACGCCAAGCTTCGAGAAGACGCCTCCATAGACGTGCCCAAGAATTAGCCCCTGACCATCTTCGTGGTTCCCCGGACCGCCGATGGGGGAAAACGACCCCCGAGTCGCGGCAGACAAGCAGAGCAGGGCGATCGCCGCCCCGAGAAAGGCCGCGCGCCACCGACGCAGAACCGTTCCCGCGGGGCAAACCAACCTCCGCTCCCCGATGGCACCATTCATTCAAACAACATACGCCGCGATCGTAACGCGCGCGAGCGTCGCAATTTGCGGGAATGCTCTCACCCTCCTGAGCCGCCGGTGAAATTGGAGAAGATGTTCCGATCCGCGAGCATGTGAGGCCTGGTGAAGCCACGGACGATGCGCGGACTCATTTCTCTTCAGTGAACATTTCGTTCACGACCTCGATCGCGTTTTCCACCGCCATGTCCAAAGCCTCCGGGACAAACTTCGCCCAGTGACTCGTGTTCACCTCATGACCGCCGCCGCGGAACGCTTCCCTGGTGGGTAAATATCCAACGTACTGCGTCGTCAGGTGCGCGATGAACGTGGTCTTGGCCGGCGAACCCGCCTTCACCCGCAACCCCCCAATCGCGAAGGGCTCGCCCGGCAATCCAACGATCGCGGTATCGCCGATGCGCAGCACCTGGATTTCGTACTCGAACAGCGGCTCGCGCCTGCGCAGCAACTCGACGCTGAGAACGCCCGCCGCCTGCATCCATGGCCAATCCACCTGTGTCTTCTCCACTGGATCGATCCACACCGGCTCCGGGTTCTTCTGCAGGTATTCCTGCGCCGCCTTCAGCTTCTCCGGCTCCGGTTGCCGCACCGGGATCCTGATGTTCCGCACGCGGTAATCCACCTTGGTGACGTCGGAAAACGAGAGCGAATCGACGACTTTGTTCGCCAACTCCGCCAGCGATGCACCGATGCGCTTGTGGTCCGGCCAGAACCCCGGCTCAAAGGCCGGCCATGGATTCACGTCGCCGCACGCGCCATTCACCACAACCGGTTCGCAGCCACTGAATCGTTTAATCAATTCATCGCACACCGCGCCGGGCCAGTCAGCGGAGATCACGGCGGGCGGCTTCCCGCCCGGGCCGTGGTAGTACACGCACACAGGGTGGCAGGTGTAATGCACCAGCAGCGATCTGACCTTGTCATCCTCGCCGCGGATTGCGATCACGCCCAACTCAGGGTCGATCGGCCCTTCCATGTATTTCACATGCGTTGGCCCCAGCGCGCCGTCCGTATTCCACGGCATCACCACCGTTCCGTCTTTGGTCACGCCACGCCGATTGAACGCCAGCCGTCCCTCGTACGCGCTTCCCGAGCCGAGCTTGGCCCGCCGAAGGTTGGCATCCGCCTGCGCGATCACCTCAATGAGCTTGGGAACGATCCACTTGTCGTACTTCGGGTCGGCGCCACGGATGAAATCCGCTTCCGGGCCGATGCCGGGGATGTCGCGGTCGAGCACGAAGTGGCCCAGCCCCGGCGCAGTGTGCGTCTGCGTCGCCTGCACCATCACCGCGTCCGGATCGAAACCCAGCTTCGCCGCCCCCGCGCGCACCTGTTCGGTGATCGGAAGGCTGATGATCGTCACGTCGATCACCAGAAGGCAAACCTTCTTCCCCCCGGCTTCGAAGACCGTCGCCCGGGCGTACAACGGATCCATCACCGATTCAGCAAATCGCCGCAGTCCAACTGATCCCGCGATCTGCGTTCCCTGCGGCGGAGTGATCTCAATGTGTGCGGCCCCAACTCGAAGCGTACTTGCCATCGCCAATCCACCTCGTGCCGCCAGAAACCGACGCCTCATGCGCCGGCTATTAGAATTCCGGCTCTCGGTGTCGCTCCCGACGCTAAAGCTTTCGTCGGGCGCGATACACTGTACCATTTCACCGCTTTTGCAACAGGACGCCGTTGGCCCGCACCCTGACGCCCTCACTGCCTTACCACGATCTCGATCGCGCCGCCCTCGCGCCGGCGCCGCAGCGCTCGGCGATCAACTGGCGTAGCGTCGCACTCGGCCTCGCCGCCGTCGTCCTCATCTCCGCGCTGGCGCCCTACAACGACTTCGCGCTCAACAACACCTACATCATCGGCGGCAATCTCCCCTTCGGACTGGTGACGCTCACGTTCCTCTTCGCGGTGCTGGTGAACGGCCCGCTCTGCCGCTGGTGGCCGCGCTTTTCGTTCAGTTCCGGCGAGCTTGCCGTCGCCTTCTCGATGGCGCTGGTTGGATGCGCGATCCCTTCCGCGGGGTTGATGCGCTGGTGGCCCGGATCGCTCGTCTCTCCGTTCTGGCAGGCGGAATCACATGGTGAATACCTCTCGCTTCTTCGCGACCTGAGCCTTCCGCAGTGGATTCTCCCCCACTTCAGGGGCGCCAGCCTGGAGGACATGATCCATGACCCCGTGGCGGTCTGGTTCATCCAGCGCACGCCGCCCGAAGAGCACACGCCCTACAGCGCATGGCTGCGCCCCGCGTTCACCTGGGGGATTTTCCTTTTCGCGATGTACGGCGCGCTCCTCTGCGCCGTCACCATTGTCCGACGGCAGTGGACCGAGAACGAACGCCTGCCGTTTCCGATCGCCGAGATACAACTCGCCCTCATCACCCAGCCCGAGCCCGGCAGCGCGCTCAATTTCTTCTTTCGCCAGCGCGCCTTCTGGTTCGCCTTCGCGCTGGTCTTCTTTTTGAGAAGCTGGAATAGCGGTGCCCGATATTGGCCTCAGTATTTCCCCCCGATTCCGCTGGAATACGATCTCGGATCGCTCTTCACCGAGCGCCCGCTCTCTTTCATCGATTACCGGGTCACCCACGCCTCGATCTATTTCCTGGTCGTCGGCATCGGCTATTTCCTCTCCACGCCGGTCGCGTTCAGCCTCTGGTTCTTCATGATCCTGAATCAGCCGTATCGCATTTATGTCGGAAGCACCGGCGGGGACCCAGGGTCGCTGGCGTACTGGGACCAGCACCTCGGAGGCGTGATCGCATTTGCCCTGACGGCGGCGTGGGTCGGGCGCTCTCACTGGCGACTCGTCATCAGCCAGGCGTTTCGCGGCGTCCGCCCGGGCGAGCCGCGCGGCCGCTACCTGCCTTATCCACTTGCGTTCTGGGGCCTCGTCGGCTGTTTCGCGGCGATGGTCGGCTGGCTCGCGCTCGCGGGATGCTCCATCGTCGGCGCCGTCGTCGTCGTCGGGGCGCTGCTGATGCTCTTCATGATCTGCACCCGCATCGTCGCCGAGACCGGGTTCACCCACGGTCAGCTCCTCGTGCCGCTCTACAAACCGTGGCAGTGGATGCAACTCGCCGGTATCCGCGAGCCCGTCTCGCTCCAGACCTTTTACTACAGCTGCCTGCTTCACTCGCATCACTACGACTACCGCGAGGTTGTGCCGGTCTATGCATCGCACGGTCTGAAGCTGGCCGACAAAACCGTCTTCGACTCCCGCGAATTGAGCAGCGACGGCGCCCGCGACCGCGCCTTCGGCCGGCGCCTGATCGGGCTGCTCGCTCTGTCGCTGCTCGTCGCTTATCCCATCAGTCTCGGAAGCACGCTCTGGACAGAGTATCGCTTCAGTTCCTCGCGCGATGTCTCTCACGAGACGCCGATGAACAAGTGGGGCACCGTCGACAGCGTCGAGACCTACATCCTCAAGCCCTCGACTCAGTATCGCAGCGGTACCTATCGCATCGCTCACAACCCCTTCGCCCACGCGACCGCCGGATTTGGACTGGTCGCTCTGCTGGCGTTTCTGCGCCTCCGCTACTCGTGGTGGCCGCTTCACCCCGTTGGCTTCCTGATGTTCGGCACCTGGCCTGGGACCACGCTCTGGTTCAGCATCATGCTCGGGTGGATGTGCAAGGTGCTGGTGGTGCGCTTCGGCGGCGCGCGAGGCTACCTCAACGCCAAGCCCTTCTTCCTGGGACTGATCGTCGGCGAGTCCGTGACCGCCGGGCTGTGGCTCGTGCTCGGCCTGATCCTCAACTGGATGGATATCCCCCTCAACTCCCTGTCGTTCACCCCGAACTAGCCTTCGCGCGGCCGTCCTTCAACGGCCCACGCGCCGAGAAGGTAGACACGAGAACAACCGAGCGATCCGCACGAGAACGCCGCGGCTATTCTTTATGTCACTTTTCGATAGGATTCGCCGCGTGGCCCGAATTGAAACTCCCTCGGACCCGATTACGTACCGAGGTTCTCTACCGCCACCCTTGCGCGCCATGCGGGAGCGGTCTGCAATCAGCCTCCGCAGTGTCCTGCTCGGGCTCCTTGGCATCATCTTCATCTGCGCGCTCACGCCTTATAACGATTTCGCGCTGGCCAACGCCTACCTCGTCGGCGGCAATCTCCCCTTCGGGCTGGTGACGCTCGCCTTCGGTTTCGCGGTGCTGGTAAATGGACCGCTCAGCCGGTGGGCGCCGCGATATGCGTTTACCTCGGGCGAGATGGCCGTCGCGTTCATGATGATCCTGGTTGCCTGCGCGGTGCCGGGCAACGGCTTGATGCGATGGTGGCCGGCAACGCTCGTGTCGCCTCTGTGGCAGGCCCAGTCCAACGCCGAATACCTGGCCCTGCTGCGCAAGCTCAACCTTCCGAGTTGGATCTTCCCGAAGTTTCCCGGCCGCGACCTGGAAGACTGGGTCTTCGACCCGGCTGTGACGTGGTATCTCGGGCATACCCCCGAGGGTCGCAGACCGCCTTACGCGGCATGGCTGCAGCCCACCCTGATGTGGGGCATCTTCCTCTTCGCCCTCTACGGCGCGCTGCTCTTCGCCGTCTCGATCATGCGCCGCCAGTGGCACGACAACGAGCGCCTGCCCTTTCCCATCGCGCAGGTTCAACTCGCGCTGATCACCCAGCCCGAGCCGGGACGCGGACTCAACGCCTTCTTCGCCAAGCGCTCTTTCTGGGTGGCTTTTATCGCGGTGTTTCTGCTGCGCCTCTGGAACGGCTGCGCCCGCTATTGGCCCCAATATTTCCCGCCCATCCCGCTCGATTTCAATCTCATCGCGCTCTTCACCGAGAGGCCGCTCTCCTTTGTCGACCAGAGCTACGTCGCCCAGGCCACGATCTATCTCCTGATCGTCGGCATCACCTATTTCGTCCCCACCCAGATCGCCTTCAGCATCTGGTTCTTCGTGATCCTGCGCCAGCCCGTGAACATGGTGCAGGGGACCTTAACCGGAGAGACTTTATCACCCGCCGCTTCGTACGATGAGCACACCGGCGCCGTGATTGCCTTTGCTCTTACATTCCTGTGGATCGGCCGGCGGCATTGGCTGATGGTCGCGAAGCAGGCCCTTCGCGGAGCTGCCCCGGGTGAGCCGCAGGGACGATACCTCTCCTATCCCTTCGCCTTCTGGGGCTTCATAGTCTGTCTGGGCGTGATGACCGGATGGCTCGTGGCGGCGGGGTGTTCGGTGGTCGGCGCGATCGTGGCGGTCGTGTTGCTCGTGCTGATGTTCCTCACCGTCGCCCGGGTGGTTGCCGAGACCGGCTTCGTCCACGGCCAGCTCTTCCTGCCCCTGTACAAGCCGTACCAACAACTGCAACTCTACGGCTTCACCCATCCGGTTGAAGACAAGACCTACTTCCTCACCGCCATGGTGCAGTCGCAGCACTACGACTTTCGCGAGGTGGTCCCGGTTTATGCGTCGCATGGCATGAAGATCGCCGACAAGGCAATCTTCGAAGACCGCGAGCTTCACACCGACGGCCCCGCCCAGCGCCGAACCGGACGAAAGCTTTTCGCCCTGATGTTCCTCTCGCTGCTTGTCGCGTATCCGGTGAGCGTCGCCAGCACGCTCTGGACCGAATACAACCACGAGGCGACCCTCAACACCCCGGCCCACCCACGCACCAACCCCTGGGGGTTAGTCGATAGCGTCAAGGGCTACATGTTGGATACGACAACGCAGTACTCCAATAACAGTCTGCGCGTCGCCCACAGTCCCATCGCGCATCAGCTTGGCGGATTTGCCATCACTTGGTTCCTCTCATTCATGCGCCTGCGTTATGCGTGGTGGCCGCTCCACCCCGTTGGATTCCTCCTGCTCGGCACCTATCCCTCCGGCACCGTCTGGTTCAGCGTCCTGGTGGGGTGGATCTGCAAGGTGCTGATCGTTCGTTTCGCGGGGGCGAAAGGGTATCTGAACGGCCGGCCGTTCTTCCTCGGGATCATCGTCGGCGAGGCCGTCGGGGCGGTCTTCTGGCTCTGCACCGGACTGGCCATGAACTGGATGCATATTCCATTTCGCACGATCGTCTTCACGCCGACATAACCCCCGCGGCGATGTCCCGCTATAGTGGTCGAGCCACCATGCCACCCAACCTTCCCGCCGGCGCCGAAGCGGAACGACTCGAGAAGGACGCGCGCCGCGAGCCCGGGGGAAACTGGAAGCGATGGGGGCCCTACTTGTCCGAGCGGCAGTGGGGCACCGTCAGGGAAGATTACTCCGCCGACGGAAACTGCTGGGACTACTTCACCCACGACCAGTCGCGCAGCCGCGCCTACCGGTGGGGCGAGGACGGGCTCCTTGGCATCTGCGACCGCGAATGCCGCCTCTGCTTTGCCGTCGCGCTCTGGAATGGGAAAGATCCGATTCTCAAGGAGCGGCTCTTCGGTCTCACCGGGCCCGAGGGCAATCATGGCGAAGACGTCAAGGAGTGCTATTACTACCTCGACTCCACGCCAACCCATTCCTATTTGAAAGCGCTCTACAAGTATCCGCAGGGCGAGTTTCCTTATGCGAAGCTCGTCGAGGAAAACCGTCGCCGCAACCGCTCGCAGCCGGAATTCGAGATAGAGGACACCGGGATCTTCAACGAGGACCGCTACTTCGACGTGACGGCGGAGTATGCGAAGAATGCTCCCGATGACATCCTGATCAGGCTCACCGTCGCCAATCGTGGTCCGGGTGCCGCGACGATTCACCTGCTTCCTACCCTCTGGTGCCGCAACTCCTGGTCGTGGGGATGCGAGCACGAGGGATGCGAGCTCAAGCCGTTCATCCGCGTCGATGGTCCGACCCGCGTCGATTGTGATCATGCAACGCTTGGCCGCTTCTGTTTCGAAGCCGAGCCGCTTGATGACAAAAACCCGCAGCTTCTCTTTACCGAGAACGAATCAAACCTCCAACGGCTCTTCGGCGCGCCCAACAACACTCCTTTCGTGAAGGATGCGTTTCATGAGTACGTGATACGCGGCAACAAGGAGGCAGTGAACCCGCAGCGGCGCGGGACGAAAGTGGCAGCGCATTACGAGCTGCAGGTGCCCGCGGGCAAAGAGGTGGTCGTGCGGCTGCGCCTCTGGGGGCGCGACCTGATGCCCGATGAGACCTTCGGAAAACGCTTCGACGAGACGTTCCGGCGGCGCCGCGAGGAGGCGAACGAGTTCTTCACGGCCTGCATTCCGCAGTCTCTTTCCAGCCAACAACAGCAGATCGCGCGGCAGGCGTATGCCGGCATGCTTTGGAGCAAGCAGTTTTACCACTATGTGGTGAAATCATGGCTCGAAGGAGACCCCTGGCAGCCGCCGCCACCGCCATCGCGCAAGAACGGGCGCAACTCGGACTGGACCCACCTGTTCAACCGCGATGTCATCTCCATGCCCGACAAGTGGGAGTATCCCTGGTACGCCGCGTGGGACCTGGCGTTCCATATGATCCCGTTCGCCCGGCTCGACCCGCAGTTCGCCAAGGAGCAACTCGTGCTCTTCCTGCGCGAATGGTACATGCACCCCAACGGGCAATTGCCGGCGTATGAGTTCCAGTTTTCCGATGTGAATCCGCCGGTCCACGCGTGGGCATGCTGGCGCGTCTACAAGATGACCGGGCAGAAAGGGCAGCGCGACCGGGTCTTCCTGGCCCGCGTCTTCCACAAGCTGTTGATCAACTTCACCTGGTGGGTGAACCGCAAGGACCCGACCGGCCGCAACATCTTTTCCGGCGGGTTCCTCGGGCTCGACAACATCGGCGTCTTCGATCGCTCCAAGCCACTGCCGACCGGCGGCTCGCTCGAGCAGGCCGACGGCACCGCCTGGATGGGATTTTACTGCGCCACCATGCTCGCGATGGCGCTGGAACTGGCCAGCGAGGAGCCGGCTTATGAGGACGTGGCGTCAAAGTTCTTCGAGCATTTTGTCTCCATCGCCGACGCCGTGAATACGCTCGGTGGAACCGGGCTGTGGGACGACACGGACGGGTTCTACTACGACCAGATTCGAAGCGCCTCCGGCTCGATCCCGCTGCGGGTCCGGTCCCTGGTCGGCCTCGTGCCGCTGTTTACCGCTGAGGTTTTGGAGTCCGAAGTGATCGATCGGCTTCCCGGGTTCAAGAAACGCATGCAGTGGTTTCTCGAGCACCGCTCCGACCTGGGGCAGCGGATCACCTACATGGACCGCTCGAGCGGGGATGGCAAGGCGCGGCGGCATTACCTGCTCGCGATCCCCAGCCGCGAACGGCTCGAGCGGCTGCTGCGATACGTGTTTGACGAGAATGAATTCCTCTCCCCGTACGGCATCCGCTCGCTCTCGAAAGTGCATGAGAAAAGTCCATTCATCCTCTGGTGCGATGGGAGCGAATACCGCGTCGATTACACACCCGGCGAGTCGCGCACCGACCTCTTTGGCGGCAATTCCAACTGGCGCGGGCCCGTCTGGTTCCCGGTCAACTACCTCCTCGTTGAAGTGCTCCAGCGCTATCACTACTTCTACGGCGATGCGCTGCAGGTGGAATTCCCCACCGGGTCCGGCAACCGGATGAACCTCAAGCAGGTGTCGGCCCTGTTGTCCGAGCGGTTGACTCAGCTGTTCGTTCCCGACGCCCAGGGCCGCCGTCCGTGTCACGGCGGCGACGAGCGCTATGCGACCGATTCGGCATGGAAGGACCTGGTCCTCTTTCATGAATACTTCCATGGCGACAATGGTCGCGGCTGCGGCGCCAACCATCAGACCGGCTGGACCGGACTGGTCGCGGCGCTGCTGCACAGCATCGGCACCGGGAGCAGCGAGATTGCCGCCAAACCCGACGCCGCAGCGCCTCGGACAACGACTGGGGCGCGGGCGGCCATTGCCGCGCCGTGAATCTCGCACGGGCCTCTGCGCCGACGCCTCGGGTAGAATTCCGCCATGCGATTCCTCGTCACCGCCGGCAACACGCGCGAGAAGATCGACGCCGTCCGCGACTGGGGCAGTATCTTCACCGGCGATACCGGGTTCGCCATCGCGACCGCGCTTGCCGCCGCGGGTGAGGTCGATCTGCTCACGAGCAACAGATTGCATCTTGCCCAGGTTCAGGCTTCGACCACACATCCGCAGCGAATGCACGCGTCCGGCTTCACCTCCCACGAACAACTCAAGGGGGCGCTCGCGGCCCTGATGTCGACGCAGCGGTATGACGCCATCTTCATGACCGCTGCCGTCGCTGACTACAAGCCCGTGCGGGTGTACGAGGTGGAAACGCGCGAGCCATTGAACGATGGAGCCGGCCGGGAGCGCTGGAGCGTGCGCGACGCGCAGGCCGCGAAGGTGAAGAGCACGCACGACGCCATCGCCGTGTTCGGACAGCGAACGGAAAAACTCGTCGACCTCTTTCGCCGCGAGTGGCGCCACCGCGGACTGCTCGTGAAGTTCAAGCTCGAAGTCGGCCTGGCCCAAGAGGAGTTGATCCGCGCAGGACAGCAGAGCCGCAAGAGCAGCGGGGCGGAGTATCTTGTCGCCAACACGCTCGACATGGTGGAAGGGGAGCCGGCGGGCGCGTTTCTGCTCAGCGACCAGGGACACGAATGGGTGCCTCGGGAGCAACTCGCGCAGCGGCTGGTGCAGTTGGTCCAGCCGGCTGAGTCATCTCGGCAGAATTTCAAAGCGCCATAACGATTTCAAATTCATTAAATGCAGTGAGGTTCAAGCAGCGCGCCGCGCTCCGGATTCCCTCTCCCTAACTTTTTGCGAAAAGCTTGGCAAACGCGCAGCTTTTGCCCGGGAAGGTGGAAAGGATTTTCCGAATTTTTCGCTGGCGGTCCGCCACACTCTCGGTATGCTCTATGGTGAAAGAGGTTCAATTCGGCTGGCACCTCACTGTGAGAGATCGACGCTTCGGCGTCCGCTTGAAGACAAGTCTCGTCGGTCGCGGTCATCTCGGACAGACGGTGCAAAACCTCAGACAGGGAGCGATCCGGCGCGGGCGGTTGCCCCGACGGATTGGCTAGGCGCCAGCCATGAACGCTGAAGGGTCGGCGGGGGGCGCGAACACATCTTTCGCGCCCCGGAAGGTGCGGCGGTGCTGTGCCGCCTCACGCAATTCGACACCGCCAGGAAACCCACGAGCGTCACGGGACCGTGAAGGCGGTTCCATGGTGGGCGGATCGAGCGGCCCATGAGCGGCCGTGCGACATGCCGGCGTAACGGCCGGTGTCCGAAAACCTGAGAAAGGCGCAAGCCCAGGGCAGTATCGGCCTGCCGGTGCTTCACGGCCCGGCGGGAACGGATTGCCTGCGGGGATAAAACCCAGGAGCCGCGGCGAACGCCTGCGGCCGGTCGCTGGTTTGCAGTGGGTGCGTGGTACTGAGCGATCGGCCCCCGACCAAATTATCGGGGTGGGCGCTTCGAGAAACGGCAGGTGGGCGCGCGAGATCGAAATGTCTCGTCACCCGTTGGGCAGGAGCAACACTGCGAAGGGCTGGAACCCCATGAGCGCTGCCGGGATAAACCTCCCGGCCAAGCCGCGAGTTCGTCCGGCTGGGTAGCGGAACACCGCGACCAGAGACACCGACGGTGCATGACCCGAGCCGGACCGGCATTCGCGACGCGGGATTGAATCCCGCCGTGGACGTCAGCGTAAGACCGCAGGGGCGATGCCCACCGACAGCGGCCGATATCCAACCGGTCGGGCTGTGGAAGGGGTGACAAACGCCGGAGCGGGATCGTCTGGAGAACGGCAACTCCGGACAGCGCGACGCGGCCAGATGCGCTGAAGGGGACAGAAACCTCAGGAGAGGCGCCCGGGAAGGCCTGCCGCGCGGAGCCACCACGCGGCGAGCATGATCGGGCCGGCGATGCACGGACGGTCCGCAGTACCCGCAAACGGGTGGTCACGGACCAGACGCTGCAGCGATTCGTCGATGCACAGGACGTCGCATCCGGCAATCGGAAGGACCAGCCGGGGCGACAACCCGCAGCAGGGTGGCGGTCCAAGCCAATAAGACCGGCCGCCGTTTCGGGCGCTGTCCGAAGGCACGGCGAAGCGCAGGAGTGTTGAGGCGGAACGATCAGTAATGGTCCTCCGCCGCCGAGCGTCAACCGCGAACCTCTGGAGAGGCAAACAGCCGAGCGGGAATCTCTTTTCACGCCTGCACACGAGCGGTCGACTTCGTCGGCCGCTTCTTTTTCTCCAGATCTCTTCCGCAGCCCGCGCCTTCGCGACTGGAAACCTCGAAACCCACTTACCGTTTGACTTGAATGCATGTACGGCTACGATTCCCGATCGAGGCAGCCTTATGCACGCGCTCGCGATAATTACGATTAAAGATTCCATTCACCGCTCCTACCGCGCATAGGGTTTGCACTTGAATTGACTTGGAACACCCTGAGGCGACGGCTTCAGGGTTTTTTGTTGGGATGATTCGATGACAGCGCTGCAACACGAGCTTGTAACCGATGCGCCGCCCCGTTCGGCGATCGCCGAATTGCTGCTGCTGGCGGGACCCACCGTCGTGCAGATGGGCTCCTACACCCTGATGCAGTTCATCGACACCTGGATGCTGGCCAGGGTGAATCAGGGTATCGCGGAGCCGACCGCCGCCGCCAATGCCGGCATGCTTGCCTTCGCCGTGATCAGCCTGGGCCTCGGCGTGCTGTGGGTGGTCAATACGCTCGTCAGCCAGTCCTACGGTCGCGGCCGTTTCCGGGAATGTGGCCCCTACCTCTGGCAGGGCATCTGGTTCTCGCTGGCTTTTTCCATCCTGCTCCTTCCTGCACTGCCGCGCGTCGCCGCGATCTTCGGCTGGATGGGCCATGAGCCGATGCTGGTGCAATTGGAGGCGAAATACCTGCAGATCGTCATTGGGGCATCGTTCATCAAGCTAGCGGGCACCGCCTGCGGGCAGTTCCTGCTGGCGATCAACCGGCCCGTCTCGGTGCTGCTCGCGACCGTGATCGGCGTCGCGGTCAACGCATTCGCCGCCTGGATCATGGTCTTCGGCCACCTGGGCGTGCGGCCCATGGGCGTGGCCGGCGCGGCGTGGGGGCAGAACATCGGCGTCACCGTCGAAACCGTCCTCCTCATCGCCCTGTGCTGTGTCCCTTCCATCCGAAGCAAATTCAATGTCTTCGCCTGGCGCTTTCGCTGGGAGCAGATGAAGACCCTGCTGAAGGTCGGCATCCCCTCCGGCGTCCAGGTCATCGCCGACGTGCTGGCGTGGTCCATGTTTGGCATGTGGGTCATCGGCGTGTTCGGAACCAAGGCCATGGCGGCCAACACTTTCATGTTCCGTTACATGGTGGTGAGCTTCATGCCCGCCTTCGGAATCTCCACCGCCGTCACCGCGTTGGTCGGGCGCTATATCGGAATGGGCCGGCCCGACCTGGCCCGCCATCGCGCCAACCTTGGCTTCGCGCTCGTCGCCGCCTACATGCTTACCTGCGGCCTGTTCTTCTTCGTGGGCCGCCACCGGCTGATCGGGCTCTTCAGCGATGACCCCGAGATCGTCTCCACCGGCGCGATGCTGCTGGTGTTCGCGGCCGTCTATCAGTTCTTTGACGCCATGTACATCAACTACAACGGCGCCCTGCGCGGCGCGGGGGATACGTTCGTGCCGGCCATGGCAACCGGCATCCTCTGCTGGGGCATCACCGTCTTCGGCGGGTATGCGGTCGCGAAAACCTTCACCAGCTTCGGCGTGAAAGGCCCGTGGTTCGTTGCGACGTTCTACGGAATCGTCCTCGGCCTGTTCATGCTGCGGCGCTTCCGGCGCGGAGACTGGGAACACATTCACTTGGAGCAGGGCCCCGACGCCGATAGATTACGCGGGTTCGAGGTCGTCCCGCATTCGGTGCAACCGGCGGCGGATGTGCCCGTCGGCTCCCCGGCAAGCAATTGAGCATGGCAACCGACACCGAGCAAAAGAAGAACTACAAGCAGACGCTCAATCTGCCGCAGACCGCCTTCCCCATGGAGGCAAAGCTCGTGCAGAACGAGCCGAAGCGGCTGAAGCGCTGGCAGGAGGAAGGTCTGTATTCCCAACTCCTTCAGGTGCGCGCCGATGCTCCGAAGTGGGTCCTTCATGATGGCCCGCCCTTCGCCAACGGCGACATCCACATCGGCCACGTGATCAATCACGTGCTCAAGGATGTCGTGGTCCGCTTCCGGAGCATGCAGGGATTCCTCTCGCCTTACGTTCCAGGGTGGGACTGCCACGGCCTGCCGATCGAGCACAAGATCCAGCAAGAGGTCGGGCCCAAAATCCGCGAGATGCTCCCACAGGAGGTGCGCCGGCGCTGCCAGGAATATGCGCAGAAGTTCATCGACGTGCAGCGCGAGCAGCTTCAGAGGCTCGGTGTGCTGGGCCAATGGGACAAGCCCTACACGACAATGTCTCCGAGCTACGAAGGGTCGCAGCTCGAGGTCTTCGCGAAGTTCGTGCAGGCGGGGCTCGTCTTCAAGAAGCTGCGCCCGGTGCCGTGGTCGGTCACCAACGGAACGGCGCTCGCGGAACATGAGCTGGAATACAAGGACGTCGAGGATCCCAGCATCTACCTCGAATTCCCCGCGGTCGATCCGCCGCGCGTCACAAAAGTCTTCGATGCCCCGGCGACCGACAACGTCTCATTCCTGGTCTGGACAACGACGCCGTGGACGCTGCCGGCGAACCTCGCCATCGCGGTACACCCGGAACATCAATACCTGCTGGTGAAATATTCGCGCAACGGCCACGAGCGATTCGGCGTCGTCGTGGCCGATCTGCTCGAGCAGATTTTCAATGGCCGCAAAGGTGTCGAGCATTACGAGGTCGTCGGTCGACCCGTCTCAGGCGCGGACCTGGTTGCGGCGGGATTGGAGTATTCTCATCCATTCATCGACCGCCGCGGGCGCTTGCTGCCGGCGATGTACGTAACGACCAGCGACGGCACCGGGTTGGTCCACACCGCCCCGGGTCACGGCGTCGAGGACTATGCGACCGGCCAGGCCCATGGCCTGCCGCCGTACTGCCCTGTCCTGGGTAATGGGCGCTTCGACGACACCGCTCCCGAGTGGCTGCGCGGCAAGACCGTCTGGGAAGCCAATCCGCTGGTGATCGATCATCTTCGCGCCTCCGATTCGCTATTCGACGTTCAGACCGTGCGGCACAGCTATCCCCACGACTGGCGCAGTAAAACGCCGGTGATCCAGCGCGCCGCCGAGCAGTGGTTCATTGCGGTAGACAAGCCATACGTCGCGGCCGACGAACCACCGGGCGCGGCGCCCCGGCCCCTTCGCCAACGCGCGATGGAGGCAATCTCCACCGTCGTGCGCTTCATCCCCGAATGGGGCGCGCGGCGCATCGGCGGAATGGTCGAAGGACGCCCCGATTGGAGTATCTCGCGCCAGCGCTTCTGGGGCCTGCCCATCCCGGTCTTCTACAACCCCGCCGGCGAAGTGCTGCTCACGCCCCAATCGGTCCGCGCCGTCGCCGACCAGTTCCGCCAGCACGGGTCCGATGTCTGGTACACGAATTCTCCCGCTGAATTACTCGGCGCCAGCTTCGCGTATCCGCCCGGTTTCAAGGCGGACGAGTTGCGCAAGGAGCAGGACACCTTCGACGTCGGCTTCGACAGCGGCACGTCCTGGCACGCCGTCCTCTATAAGAACCCGGAGCTGAAGTTCCCCTGCGAGATGTACCTCGAGGGCTCGGACCAGCATCGCTTGTGGTTCCAATTGTCGCTGCTCGCCAGCCTCGGCGCTACCGGACAGCCGCCCTTCAAGCAGGTGCTGACGCACGGCTTCATGGTGAAGCCCGATGGCACGAAAGTCAGCAAGAGCGACAAGGAATACGTGACCGCGACCAAAGAGATCAACTCCCACGGCGCCGATCTGCTTCGGCTCTGGTGCTGCTCCGTCGATTATGACAACGACATCCCGACCAGCCCGAAGGTGATCCAGGAATTCGGCGACAAGTACCGCAAGATCCGCAACACGCTGCGCTATCTGCTCTCCAATCTGTACGACTTCGATCCCGACGCGGATGCGCAGGAGGCGCCCGGCCGGAGCCTGGACGGCTGGATCTCGGCCGAGCTGGATACGCTGATCGACGACGTTAACGCAGCTTACGATGCCTACCAGATCCACCGCGCTTTCCGGCTGCTGCACGACTTCTGCGCGGTGCAGATCAGCGCCATCTACGGCAACGCCATGAAGGACCGGCTTTATTGCGAGCCGCCGAATTCTCCGCTGCGCCGCCGCAGTCAGACGGTGATGCACCGCACGCTGCTGGCGCTCACCAAGCTGCTGGCGCCCATGATTGTCTTCACTGCCGACGAGACCTGGGAGTACATCACCCACAAGCCGCAGGAAGAACAGGAGCTTTCGAGCGTTCACCTCGCGCTGTTGCCGAAGAGTTCGGGGCGCGAGCTCAGCGACGAGCAGCGCGAGGAGTGGCGGCGGCTGTTCGAGCTGCGCGATTCGGCCTTGCTGCAGCTCGACGCCCTGAAGAAAGACGCCGGGTCGAATAAGGCGCTGGACGCGGAGGTGATCTACCGGGTCGATGACGATGACCTCCGCCGCAGGCTGCAGGAGTACGGGCCCGACCTTGAGGACCTCGTCGGCGCCGGCTTTCACTCGTTCGCGGAGAAGGAACCGAAAGGCCCGGCCGTCACGGTGAAGGTGATCGACCGCCGCGATACCTATTCCGCCTGCGCCCGGAGCTGGAAGCGAAGGCCGGACGTAGGGCAGGACCCCGACTATCCCGATCTCTCGCTCCGCGATGCCGCCGCCGTCCGCGCCGGCGCGCCCCGCACCCCGTAGCACGGGCGTCCCGCCCGTGTGAATGGTCACAGGATTCTCTCGACCCTGTGCATCGTGCGGCGGACAAGAAAACCGCGCCACAGTTTCCCGCAGCCACCCGATGCCACAAACCTCCCTCAAACTCGCGGTTCTGCTGAGCGGCTCAGGGACCACGCTGCAGAACCTGATCGACTCAATCGCCGCCGATCGGCTGAATGCGCAGATCGAAATCGTGATCGGCTCCCGGGCCGGCTTGCGCGGAATCGAAAGGGCGAAGGACGCCGGTTTGAGTCACCTCGTCGTCGACCGGCGAGAATTTCAAAGCGTCGCGGACTTCAGCCGGGAAATCTTTGACGCCTGTGAAGGGGCACGGGTCGATCTGATCTGCCTCGCCGGCTGGCTCTGCCTGCTCGATCTGCCGCAGCGCTACCTCGGCCGCATCATGAACATTCACCCGGCCCTCCTCCCCAGCTTCGGCGGCCACGGGATGTACGGCCCCAAAGTGCACGAGGCGGTGCTGGCACACGGCTGCAAGGTCAGCGGCTGCACCGTCCACTTCGTGGACGCCACCTACGACACCGGCCCCATCATCCTGCAAAGAACTTGCCCCGTGTTGGACGACGACACCCCCGACTCCCTCGCCCAGCGCATCTTCGAAGAAGAAAAAATTGCCTACCCCCAGGCAATCCAACTCTTCCAGCAGGGCCGCCTGCGAATCGAAGGCCGGCGCGTCCGGGTAACCAGCAGGTCATAAGCCAGCAGCGCCGCGCTTGCCCGTTTCCCTCCGACCCACAGGGCAATCCCCCCTGCATGGGTGCCGCGAGGACCGACGCGTCGCGCGTAATTTGAAGCATGATCCCGTTCCGTCTTGGGAATACCGCTCCGGCGACAACGTCGTCACCACCGATTCACCGGCAATTGAAGCCGACGCTCCTCCGCGCTACGATCCGCTTCGCGTGCAGCGCCGAACTTACCTCTTCACCGGCCACGTCCAGGGCGTCGGCTTTCGCTATACTGCGCAGGAGATCGCTTCGCGTCATGCGGTCACCGGTTTCGTTCGGAACCTCCCCGATCGGCGCGTCGAACTGGTGATGGAAGGAGCGGAAGGGGAGATGGACGCCGTGGTCGAAGCCCTCCAGCAGCAGATGGGCCAGTTCATCCGGAAGATCGATCAGACCACCGGCCCCGCAACCGGCGAGTTTAATGATTTCCACGTGCGTCATTGAACGATTCGATTGCTCGCACGCCGGCGTTCTTTCGCGATCCCGCGCTTGCGCCTAGAATCCCGCACACGCATGTACCGAACGCTCGTTATCCTTCGGCATACCTTCCGTGAGGCAATCGTTCAGCCGATTTACGCGCTGCTCCTCGCGATCGGCGCGGGGATCGTCATTGTCTTCTCGCTGCTTCCGTTCTTCACGCTCGGCGAAGACACCGTCATGTTCAAGGCGGTCGCGCTCGACGTGATCCTGCTGCTCGTGCTCATCGCGACGCTCTTTGCCACCAGCAAATCCATCTACGAAGAGATCGAGGATCGCACCATGCTCACGCTGATGAGCAAGCCGGTGCAGAAGTGGGAAGTGCTGGTCGGCAAGTACCTGGGCATCGTGCTGGCGGCGGCGCTCGCGGTGGCGGTGCTGGGCGTCATCCTCGTCCTGTGCACGTGGTATCGCATCCCGGGCGACTACGGCCTGCGCGCCGCCTCGCTCGACGACCTCGAGCTCAAGGAACTGCTCGACTGGCGCAAGATGCACGTGACGGGGCTGATCGTGAGCCTCTTCCTGGTCTGGCTGCAGATCAGCGTGCTGGCCGCCATCGGCGTGGCGCTCTCGACGCGCTTCTCGCTCGTCGTGAACCTGCCGGCAGTCATTCTCCTCTACATCGCCGGCAACCTGACGCGCTTCCTCTTCCCGCTTGGAGAGCACTCGACGCCGGTGCAGGCGCTGCTCTACGTCGCGAGCATTCTGCTGCCGTACCTGCAGACCTTCGACTTGCGCCATCTGACGATCTATCAGCAGATCAGGGTGCCCGGAACAAGCTTCGCCCAGAATGCGCTGGCGGTCCCCCTCGGCACGATCGGCAAATACCTGATCGTCGCAGTCCTCTACGGGATCGCCTATGCCACCTTCGCGCTCAGCGCCGGCATGCTCATCTTCCAGAGCCGGGAAATGGGCGGCGCGGAGGGATAGGAACGGGTTTGGTCCGCGTCCCCAAAATGTGGACGGAGATTTGGACGGAGATCATTCGCGTCCAGCGAGTAAAACGCCGGCCAACGAAATCATCTCCGCCCGCAATTCTCACACCCCCGACAATTCCGCCTGCTGCGCCGCCGCCTTCTGCACTTCCTTGTCCCATGTTCCGGCGATCTTCGTGCCGTACTCGCGCTGGCCGCCGGTCGCTTTGGGGCCGGTCAGATAGGGGCGGTAATCGCGATCGTCGGCGATGAGGTCGTCCTTGGCGTAGTCGGCGTGGAGGAAGTGAAAGGCGACCCCGGCGCGTTCATTGTTGGTCTTGTTGCCCTTGGTGCAGTGTGGGGTGCCATAGCAGAAGAACAGCACGCCCCCGGCCGGCAGCTCGATGGGCATTTCGCGTTCTTCGGGCGGCCAGCAGCGGATGTGGTGGTCGCTGAAGGGGTCGCGCTTGTGCTCGAACTGTTCGCGGAATACGCCCGGGACGACGTGCATCGTGCCGTTGGCGATCGTCGCATCGTGCGCCGCGATCCACATCGCGGTCCCTTTCATTGGATCGCGGATCTGGAAGTAGGCGTTGTCCTGGTGCCAGCTCGTGCCCATGCCCTCGCCGCCCGGCTTCAGGAACACCTGATCGAGATGAAGGATGAACGGCTCGCCGATCAGGGTGGAGATGGCCTCGATCACCTTCGGGTCAAATGGCAGCGCGCGGAAGAGGGTGCTGTGGCTGTACATCGGGCACAGCTGCAGGTTCTTCTGTTTGCTCGATGAGGTCTTCCCGTCGCCTTCGGTGGCGACGTTGCGCAGCAGGCCTTCGCGCTTCAGCCGCTCGATGTCGTTCTGGATGGCCCGCACTTCCTGCCGGGAATAAAACTCCGGCACCGCGACGCATCCATTCGTTCGGAACGTATCCACCTGCTGTTGGCTCAATTTCATAGAATCTCCTCGAAAACTCACCAGCCGCGCAAGTGGTCGAAACGCACGGACACCGTTGCGTGTTTCGCGGATTATGCAGCGTGGAAATGCTCGAGGCAATGGTCCGCCTGCACCATTTCTGGTACAAACGCACCATGGCCTTGAACCCGGTGCGTTGGCCCATCGCCTTGCAGCATTCCCCGCGGCTTTCGGCCTTTCAGATGTCCAGGCACCGGCCCGGTCCCGTTGATCGCTATCAGATGCACGGGCTGTGGTGCGTGCACCTGTATCGATATCCCGGGGAGCTCAAGATTGATGGGCAGAGCTTCCCATTGAGGCCCGGGCACGCGAGCGTCACGCCGCCGGGGGCCCGGCTTGAATACATCTATGGCATGGATCCGGCGGTACACATCTTCGCTCACTTCGCGCTGCCGGATGCCAATCCCACCGCCAGCATTCCGGCGATGCAGGACCTCGGCGCGGATTTCGTGCGCGTGAATCGCGCTCTCGAGGAGGCGGTGAGTGATGTCCCGCGCCAAGCCGGACACGCCGAAGCGAAGATCTGGGATCTCCTGTGGCAGCTCGTCAAACGCGGCGGGGAGCCGCGGGAAGGCGATGACACCCACCCCGCGGTTCTCGAGGCGATGAAGCAGATTGAGCTGCGGCTGGCGATGCCCCTGAGCGTGATGGGACTCGCCGATGAGGTGGGGCTTTCGCGCAACCATCTGACGAGATTGTTCCGCGCCACGACCGGCTCCAGCGTCCTGCAATACATCCGCAACCGCCGGATCGAACGCGCGAAGCATCTGCTGACGCATTCCACCCGCCCCATCAAGTCCATCGCCGCGGAGGTCGGGATTGCCGACCTGCACCGGTTCAACAAGACCCTGCGCAAGATGCTGGGAATGCCGCCCCGGCAGGTGAGGTCAGGCGCGATACGGGTTGCGCGCGAAGCGATTCCGCCGTCGCGGGGGCCTAAGAGTTGAACCCCGACCGGACCCGACGGCGCTCGTTTGACAGCCCCAGGGCCGCGCATAGACTCCGGCGCGCGTTACAGTTTTGCGCCTGCAGCGTCCGATAATACAAGGTAGGGTGCCGGCCGACGCGCGCAATTCCCCTTGCGGCGCGGGCTGCGGCCCTAAACGAGCATGACTCCAAGCATCGAATTCATCCAGGGCCGCCAGATCCTCGACTCCCGCGGGAATCCCACGGTGGAAGTCGACGTCATGCTGGAAGATGACACGGTCGGTCGTGCCGCGGTCCCCAGCGGCGCCAGCACCGGCGAGCACGAGGCCGTCGAGCTGCGCGACAATGACAAGAAGATCTTCCTTGGCAAGTCCGTGCTCAAAGCAATCGAGAATGTGAACACCAAGATCGCGCCGGAGCTGATCGGCCTCGATCCGCGCAACCAGGAAGCGATCGACCAGCTGATGATCGAGCTCGACGGCACTTCCAACAAGGCCAGGCTCGGCGCCAACGCGATCCTCGGCGTGAGCCTCGCGGTTGCGAAGGCCGCCGCCAAGGTCTGCCAGCTTCCTCTCTATCGCTACCTCGGGGGGCCCGGGGCGAGCACGCTCCCAGTGCCGATGCTGAACATCCTCAACGGCGGCAAACACGCCGACAACAACGTCGACTTCCAGGAATTCATGATTCAGCCTTGGGGCTTCGACAATTTCTCCGATGCGTTGCGCGCGGGGGTGGAGATCTATCACGCGCTGAGGAAGGTGTTGCACAAGAACAAGATGAGCACCGCGGTCGGCGATGAGGGAGGATTCGCGCCGAATCTGAAGGACAATGAAGACGCGCTCAAGGTCATCGCCGAGGCGGTAGACGCGGCCGGCTATTCTTTTGGGAAGCAGATCTTCCTCGCCCTCGATCCCGCCTGCAGCGAATTGTGGGACGCGCAGCGGAAGGGCTACAAGTTCTTCAAGAGCAATCCCGATAAGATTCTGAAGAGCGAGGAGATGATCGATTACTGGGAGCGCTGGTGCGAGAAATATCCGATCCGCTCGATCGAGGATGGGCTGGCCGAGAATGACTGGGAGGGCTGGAAAAAGCTTACCAACCGGCTCGGCGACAAGGTCCAACTCGTGGGCGACGATCTTTTCGTCACCAACGTGAAGTTCCTCGAGAAAGGAATCAAGAGCGGCACGGCCAATTCCATCCTGGTGAAGGTGAACCAGATCGGCACGCTCAGCGAAACGCTGGCGGCGGTGAACCTCGCGGTCCGCAACGGATACAGCGCCGTGCTCAGCCATCGCAGCGGTGAGACCGAAGACACGACCATCTCGGACATCGCGGTCGCAACCAATTGCGGACAGATCAAGACCGGCGCCCCGGCGCGCAGCGACAGGGTCGCGAAATACAACCAACTCCTTCGCATCGAAGAACAATTAGGCGAGCGGGCCCGCTACGGCGGCAAGTTCTGGAACAAATGACATGAGCGACCGCGCCCGCGACAACATCCGCGAGAACGGCCCAAATCCCTGGGATGCGCCTGCGGCTGAAGATGAAGCTTCTGATGTCGCGGTCCCGGGCGTCGACCCAAACCTGAGCGCCGATCTCCACATCGGCCGAAAGAGCGCTCCCACACCCGCGCGAGCGACGCGGTTGGTTCCCGCGGTCGAAGACGATGGGCCGGCCGGCGGCGGCGGATGGACGATCCCGCTGCTGTGCGCTGGCATCGCGCTGCTCGCCTGTTGCATCTTGATCCCCCAGGCCGACGCGAATCGCCGGCTCGTCTATGAGCGCCAGAAGCTCGTGATGGATCTGCAGTCGATCCAGGAACAGGTGCAGGTCAACGCGGAATTCCTGAAGAAGGTCGCCGACGATCCCAACCTCTCCGAGCGCCTGGCGCAGCGGCAGATGAAGATCATTCGCCAAGGCACGCGCGTCCTCGATTTGAAGCAGCCCGGCGCGAGCGAAGAGATGTCGCCGTTCCACCTGGTGGCGGTGGCGCCGCCGCCTCCCATGCCCCCCTACAAGCCGCTCGGGGGCATCATCGCCAACCTCTGCTACAACCCGCACTCGAGGCTCTACCTCATCGGCATCGGCCTGGGCATGATGGCCGCGGGGCTTGTGCTGGGTTACTCAAATATTGATTAGCGCCTCTCAATCCCTGCGCCCCTGACTGTGCCTGAAACGGTTGCGTCTCGCCACCCACCGCGACTGCAGCCCCACAAGCAAGGACGCCGCCGGCGACTTGCGCGGCTCGCAGCATGAAGCGTCGCCGGTCGACGGGATTTCCGCGCTCGTGCATCTCACAAAACATTATCCGGCAGGATGCCGGTTTGCGGATGCAAAAACTTCGCGATAGCTTCACGCGGTCATTCACAGGAGGTCCCATGGCACGACATGTACATTCCGAGGACCAGGTGCGCTTTTGAACGAACGAGCAAACGCCGGCGCGGCTATCCGTCCGAAACCCATGTGAAGCGCGGGGCTCGGATCGTCCACACCGAGAAAGAACTGATCGAGAGGCTCGGACGCAACGACCTCTGTCCGTGCGGCTCGGGCCGCCGGTTTCAAGAAGTGCTGCCTGACCTCAGGCCGATTTGACGGCGCGCCGCATCGATACTTCTTTCAGAGAGTAAACCCAATCCGCCGTCGCGCCCCCGCGCGGCGGCGGTTTTCTGCGCGCATCGCGGGCCCGTTCGGCGGCAGCGAAGCCCGGCGATTCGAATCGCGGGGGCACAGTTTGAGCGCGCACTACGGAACATTCATGCTCTCTCGCCCTTCAACCCGATCGCGCTCGCGGTGGCGTGCGTTTCGATGTGACTGATGCTCACGTGCCAACGTACGATTCCCAGGTCCGTTGCGATGCGAAGACACTCCCCCGTCAGCGCAATCTTCGGCTGCCCGCTCGGCTCCGGGAGAATCTCAATGTCGGTCCAGGCGATTCCCCCGCGCCATCCGGTCCCCAGGACTTTCAGCACCGCCTCTTTCGCGGCGAAGCGTCCCGACAAATGCTCGTAGTATCGCTTTGGGTTCCTGCCGCAGTAGAGTTGCTCGCCGCTCGTGAAGCAGCGGTCGAGGAAATGCTGCCCGTGATTTTCGACGAGCTGGCGAATGCGCCCCGTCTCCACGATATCGATTCCATGGCCGACGATCGGCATGCTCGAAGCGTAGGGGAGGGCGAGCGGCAAGGGAAGGAGAATTGGTTCACACGGGCGAGACGCCCGTTGTCACGAAGTAGCACGGGCGTTCCGCAGCGGGACGCCCGTGCAGAAAACGCCAGGAAACTGATTCCTCGTTGGTTCGGTAATCTGCTCTGAAGAAGCGCGGGCGTTCTTGCAACTTACCGGACCGGCAAGCATTCAGGTTGAAGGAGAAAGAACATGATCTGCTCACGAACGAGACGAATTGCAGTTCGCTGGAACCTTGTATTGATGGTTTTACTGACGCTCGGGATGCTGACGTTGCCGTTGATGTCACTGAGTCGCGCGGATGACGGGGCAGCATCGCAGCCCTCGACCTCCGAGGCGGGCAACACGATCGCAGAGGGGGATCATCTGGCGATTACCGTCACCGACTTGCAGGGTCCCGGCGTCGAGACGCTGACCGCCGTCGCGGTCGACCAGAACGGAAATGTGAAGCTCCCGTACCTCAAGAAAGAACTGGCAGCGAAGGGCTTGACCCACATGCAGCTGGAGCTGTCGCTTGTGAAGGCGCTGCGCGAGGCCAATCTCATTCAGCAAGCGCAGGTATCGGTCCGGCCGGGGTCGAAGCCGACGACCATGGAGTGGTAGATAGGTCGACTGCGCTTTGAGCGCGAGCGGCTGCATTTGCACACATCCGCCGATTTTGCCCCGTCGTGCCCTCGGGGTAGCATACCCGCCTCTCGAGATTCATTTCGCGCCACCAAGGAGATGCCGAATGACGCCTGCTGACGTGCTGAAGATGGTCAAGCAGAAGAAGGTGGAGTTCATCGATCTGCGATTCATGGACTTCCCGGGGCTCTGGCAGCACACCACCTGCCCCATTACCGAGCTCACCCCCGACAGCTTCGAGCACGGCTTCGGCTTCGATGGCTCCTCCATTCGCGGATGGCAGGCCATCAACGAGTCCGACATGCTGCTGGTCCCCGTGGCCGACACCGCCAAGGTCGACCCGTTCATGCAGCACACGACGCTCTCGATCATCTGCGACGTGCGCGACCCCATCACGAAAAAGGAATATTCGCGCGACCCGCGCTCCATCGCGCGCAAGGCGATCGCCTTTCTGAAGAAAACAAAAATCGCCGACACCGCCTTCTTCGGCCCCGAGCTCGAATTCTTCGTCTTCGACCAGGCGTTCTACGACCAGGGGATCAACTACGCCAAGTACTACGTCGGCTCCCGCGAAGGCATCTGGGGGCGCGGCGACGAAGACCCGACCAACCTCGGCTACAAGGTTCGCCTCAAGGAGGGCTATTTCCCCACGCCGCCGATGGACACGATGCAGAACATCCGCAGCGAAATGGTGTCGGAGCTGATGAACCTCGGCATCCCGGTGGAGGCGCATCACCACGAGGTCGCCACGGGCGGGCAGTGCGAGATCGACATGCGCTACCAGGACCTGCTGACGATGGCCGACAGCGTGATGATGTACAAGTACGTCTGCAAAAACGTAGCCGCTCGTCACGGCAAGGTTGTCACGTTCATGCCCAAGCCGCTCTACCAGGACAACGGTTCCGGCATGCACGTGCATTTCTCGCTCTGGAAGGGGGAACGCCCGCTGTTTGCCGGCAACAAGTACGCGGGCTTGAGCGAGTTGGGCCTGTATGCGATCGGCGGAATCCTGAAGCATGCGCGAGCGCTATGCGCGCTGTGCAACCCGACGACCAACAGCTACAAGCGCCTGGTGCCGGGTTACGAAGCGCCGGTCAACCTGGTTTACAGCAGCCGCAATCGGTCGGCGGCGATTCGCATTCCGATGTACAGCGAGAACCCGCGCACCAAGCGCATCGAGTTCCGCTGCCCCGACAGCAGCTGCAATCCGTATCTGGCCTTCAGCGGGATGGTGATGGCCGCCATCGACGGCATCCAGAACAAGATCCATCCCGGCGACCCGATGGACAAGGACATCTACCACCTCAGCGCCGCCGAGTACGAGCGCATCGGCTCCGCCCCGAGCGCGCTGGACGAGGCGCTGGACGAGCTGGAGAACGATCACGACTTCCTCCTGAACGGAGACGTGTTCACCGCCGACGTCGTCCATTACTGGATCAAGTACAAGCGAGAGAATGAAGTCGACGCGATCCGCACCCGCCCGCACCCGTATGAGTTTTGCATGTACTTTGACATTTGAAGGCATCCGCGCGAACGTTCCTTCGTGTGTTCCGAACAGCCAACCCGCCCCGGCCGCACGTTTGCGATTACTGCAAATCAGCAGTTCGGCCCGCAAGGCGCTCGCGGCCGTAAGGGCACATCTTCAGCAGGGCGCATTGCGCACATTTCGGGTTGATCGCGCGGCAGGTCTTTCGGCCGTGCTCGATCAGAAGCACGTGCATCTGACGCGGATCTGACGCTCGACCTCTTCCACCGGCGCGTCCGCAACCTGGTTCCACGATCGGAAGCGCCGGCGCAGCCGGCGGTAGGCGGCGTTGCTGTTGCTGGCCGATGTGTTCTGCGACAGGATTGTCTCGACCCGCACGCTGATTCCGTCGCCCCAGCATCGCGCCGGGCGAAGGCCGTAAGCGTGCCGCAAATGCTGGAGAATTTGCCTGGCCGTAAGCCGGTTGCGCATCGGCATCCGCCGCCATGTTAGGGGCTTGGGGGCTTTGCGGCTGCTGTTTTTGCTCGCTGGCGTTCCTGTATACAGGCGGTATAAAGGCCGACCCTATGCGACTTTCCTCTGCCCCGCAGGAGAGCTCTTCTCGTGACCGGTAAGCCCTCTTCCGCACCTGCCATCCGGGCCGCCGACTCCTCCGTCGACACGCTGCGCTTCATGTTCGCGGTGGGGATCGAGTGTTCCTGCCCAACCGTCGCCGGCGGCCAGCGCGTCGATGAGCTGCGCGACACCGGGCACTACGACATGTGGCAGACCGACCTGAAGCTGGTCCGCGAGTTGGGGCTGCGCTACCTTCGATATGGGCCGCCGATCTACCGTATCTGGACCGACAAGGACAAGTACGACTGGAGCTTCCTCGATCCGGTCATGCACGAGATGCGGCGCCTGGGCATCGTGCCGATCATCGACCTGCTTCATTTCGGCCTGCCCGACTGGCTGCGCGATTTTCAAAACCCGGACTTCCCGGCCTGCTTCGCCGAGTACGCGCACAAGTTCGCCGAGCGCTATCCCTGGGTGCGCTATTACACGCCGGTCAACGAGATCTACGTCACCGCACTCTTCTCCGGCGCGTTCGGGTGGTGGAACGAGCGCCTGATGAGCGACACCGCTTTCATCACCAACATCAAGCATTGCTGCCGTGCATCGATCCTGGCGATGCGGGCGATTCTGGATTTGCGCCCTGACGCGATCTTCATCTTCAGTGAGAGCACCGAATACGTTCACCCCGGAAGCCCCGCCACGGTGCATCAGGCGCACTTCATGAACGAGCGGCGGTTCCTGTCGCTCGATCTGCTGTTCGGGCATGACGTTTCAGCGACGATCTACCGCTACCTGCTGGCCAGCGGAATGAGCACCGAGGAATACCTGTGGTTCATGGAGCACCGCGACCTTCGGACCCACTGCATCATGGGTACCGACTACTACATCACCAACGAACACGTGCTGCGCACTGACGGACGTTCGATCGGCGCGGGCGATGTGTACGGCTATTACGTGATCACCCGACAGTACTATGACCGCTACCGCCTGCCGGTGATGCATACCGAAACCAACCGCACTGCCAAGCATGCGGTGGAATGGCTCTGGAAAGAATGGATGAACCTGCTGCGCCTGCGCGAAGACGGCGTGCCGATCGTCGGCTTCACCTGGTTTGGATTGGTAGACATCAAGGATTGGGACACGGCGTTAACCAAGATCCGCGGAACGGTGAATACCGTCGGGCTCTACACCCTTGGGCGCAAGCAACGGAAGGTGGCGCGGGAATACCGGCGGCTGGTTGAAGAATACAGCCACCTGCCGATTAGCAGCACGAAGTTCCCGATTCTTACGGCCTGACGCGCGATCGTGCGCCAGCTTAGTTCGACCGTGCTGCATCAGGGCAACCGAGTTGGTCCATCAGGCTGCGGGCGTCGATCGGCTTGCGCATCAGCGCATCCGGCTGGTAGCGGTCTACTTTGGCAAGCAGGTCCTGGTCGTCGGAGCACGTGGTCACGAGCACCTTGATCGGAAGGCCTTGCTCCCGAACCTGCCGCAGCAGATCGATTCCATTTCCATCCGGGAGCATCAGGTCGAGGATGACGTGCTTCGGCGCGGCTGCAAGCTTGGCCAGCCCTTCGCCGAGGGTGCGGGCGGTCATGGTGCGGTAACCAAGGATTGCCAGAAGTTGCCTAAGCCCTTCGCGACTGAGCCGATCGTCCTCAACAATTAACGTCACGTCCCTGTGATCGCTTAGTTGCATCCCTACGTCCTCGTTGTCAGACGTGTCGAGGATACGAGGCGGGTCGATCGAGCGGGAGGGGAAAATTTTTCGGGTCAGCTGTTTGTTTCCCGTCACGTTGTCCTCACGGAGCGCGAATCGCGTATGTCTGAGCAGACAAGCCAATCCGCAAGTCAGCCGTCGCCGGCGCTTTTCCTCGATACGGTAAACGCCTATCAGCGCACGGCGGCCACCAAAGCGGCGATCGAGCTCGATCTTTTCAAAGCGATCGGTGAAGGCGCCGACACGGCCGACGCGATCGCCACGAGATGCAAGGCGGACCCACGCGGCGTCCGAATCCTCAGTGATCTGCTGGCGGTCGCCGGCTTCCTGACGCGCAGCGGGAAACGTTACACATTGACCCAGGACAGCGCGATCTTCCTTGACCCTCGTTCGCCCGCCTACCTGGGGGGCGCCGTCGACTTCCTCCTTTCGCCGCAACTGACTGACGCCTTCAAAGACCTGACCCGCGCCGTCCGCAAGGGGGGCACCGCGATGGCGCACGAAGGGACCCTCGCGCCGGAGCATCCCGTGTGGGTGAAGTTTGCCAGGGCGATGGCCCCCATGATGGCCATGCCCGCGGAGGAACTGGCGAAACTTGTCCTCGCCGGCTCCAACCGGCCGATGAAAGTGCTCGACATTTCCGCGAGCCACGGCGTCTTCGGACTGGCCTTCGCCCGCCTCAATCCCAATGCGCAGATCGTCGGCCTCGATTGGTCGAATGTGCTGGAGGTCGCGCGGCAGAATGCGAAAAAGGCTGGCGTCGAATCGCGTTACCAAACTATCGCGGGGAGTGCTTTCGACGCCGACTATGGCCAGGATTACGACGTCGTCCTGCTGCCCAACTTCCTGCACCACTTCGACCCGCAGACCTGCGAAAAGCTGTTGCGGCGTGTGCGCTCGGCGCTGGCCGACAACGGCCAAGTGGCAACGCTGGAGTTTGTTCCGGACGATGAGCGGATGTCGCCGCCGCAGGCCGTCTCATTCAGCCTCACGATGCTCGCGACCACGCCGCACGGCGACGCCTACACTTTCAGCGAGTATCGAATGATGTTCAAGAACGCCGGGTTCTCGCGTAACGAGCTCCATTCCCTCCCCGGCGGCATTCACCGCGCGATCCTCTCACGCAGGTAGTTGCACCGAGGCTGCGCGCGGCGCGTTTCGACGTCGCGGGGCCCGCTTTACCCGCACTCGCCGCGGCAGTACGCTCGGCCTCGATGAGCGCGCCGCTGATCCTCGCCACGGGAATGATGCGCTCGGGTTCCACCTGGGCGTTCAACGTCTGCCGGCTGGCTGGCCAGCTTGTCGCCCAGCATCTGAATCAGCCCTTCGCCAGCGCTTATCTGCTCGATAAGGAACTCGACGAATTCCTCGCGAAGCAGTTTCCGACGCTGCCGGGGCCAGCCGTCATCAAGGCCCACTTTGTCGGCCACGCCGCGCTGAATCTCATCGCAGCGGGCCGGGTGAAATGTGTCTCCACTTACCGTGACCCACGCGACTGCGTCGCTTCATTGATGACCTTCACGAACGATCCGTTTCAACGCGCCATGCGGCGCACGACCGGGTTTCTGGAAGAGCTGACGCTTTACCAGCAGTCGCGGAACACGCTGCTGATTCGCTACGAGGACATGATCCGCGACACGGCCGCCCACGTTCGGATGGTCACCGATTACCTCGGTGTGCAGCTGGACGACGCGGGCATCCGCTGGATCGATGGACAGACGAACATCGATCGTGCCCGGGAGGTTTCAGCCGAGCTGAAGACTCGTCCGGACGATGCGGTGGTCCGGCAGGAGTCTCACCGGGTTGACCCCGCCACCAATCTGCACGACAACCACATCCACAGCGGCAAGGTGGGCCGCTGGCGCGACGAGCTCACGCCTGAGCAGCAGGAGACGCTTGCAAAGCAATTTCGGCCTTGGCTGATCAGTCTGGGGTACGAGACGGAGACCTCGCTCGAGCAGGCATCAACGTGACGGCGGCTCACGTTTGCTCGGTCACTGCGGCAAGAGCAATTCCCACCGTCTCACTCTCCGCTCGTCGAAGTATTGGTCGCGGGAATCGCGCGCTTCCGGGCTCACTTTTTGAAGGCACTTGTTATTTGAGCTGGCGTCGAACTGCTCGTGCTCGAAGAATCGACTGAGCTCCTGCCACGTCAGCCCGCAGAATTCCGCGATGGGTACGAGCTCGTCCCGAGGATTGAGGCACATTCGCTCATGGTTCACGAGCCGGTAGCGTTCCTGCCCGATGCAGCGCAGTTCAGCGGCCAGGAGCGTCAGATGCTCCGCGTGCACGACTGCCAGGCCGATTTTGCGGTTATTGGGGCGTTTTTATCACCAGGTCGTTTCGCCGCTGCGGAGGTGTGACGATCAGATCGCGCAGCTCGCCGCCGCGGAAGCTCCCTTGGACGACTGTATTTCGAGGCGCGTGCAGCTTGAAATCGACGTCCCAATCCTTTGGCCAGGCGGGAAAGAGGAGGAGGCGGCTGCCATCGGCCTGCAGCAGCATGGCCTGCAGGGCGATCATGGCGACGGTCGCATGGTCCTGGTCCGGCACCCAATCGAAATTCGGCCCCCAGAAGCCGGGGAATCGGCTGCCGGGATGCTTCGCGGCAAAACGCGCCGCGACGATCTCGGCGGCGTCGTGGGCCATTCCGAGATACGCGGCCTGGATCGGGTCCTGCTGCCAGCCGGCGCTGCCTTTTTGCAGCCGCGCGTGATAGGTGTTTTGGGCGACCTCCAGGCGGGGCTTGTCGACGCCGAACAATCGGAAGGGGAAGACGGCGTAAAGCTCGGGGTTCTCAACGTTCTTCAATTCGTCAAACTTCTCGGCCGGGAGCAGGACATCTTTGCCGTCGTGTTTTCCGCGCGGCAATGGCGGCAGCTCACTCATCATTCGCTGCCAGCGCTGCCGCTGCTGCGCGGTGGTGAGCTCGTGCGGCAGCTGCAACAGCCGCGGCAGCACGAACATCAACCCCGCAATATCAGGGAGGGGGTTGGTCGCCTTCTGCCAGGTCTCGAGCGACTGCGAAGGCTGGAGCAGGATCTTGCCTGATGTATCGCGCGGATAATGCTCGTCGAAGAAGATGAGGATGGCGTCGGCAAGCGGGAGCAGCGCGGTGCGGGCAAAGTCACGATCCGAGGTGAAGTCGAAGCGTTCCAAGGCGAGGGCCACGAGCTCGAGGCAGCCGGTGAAGTACCAGCGGACGTAGGGGTTCTGAACTTCGCCAAACTTCAAGCCCGCGCGATCGCGGCCGAAGCTGTAGTTGTCCCAGGTGCCCCAGAAGTACATGGTCTCGGGGAAGTAGGCGCCGCCGTGGTTGAAGTAGGCTCGAGTGCGGTGCAGCGCGAGCGGCAGCGCGTCGAGGTACATGCGGAACAACGGCTGCATCGTGTCGTAATCACCCGCCGCCAGCATGGCCCAGTACGGCAGCCGGGTGTTCTGGAACCAGTAGCCGCCGCCCCAACGGCGGTAGTCGGCGTCGTATTTTTCACCCGCCTCGTCGGCATCGACGGTGAAGATCGATCCGTTGAACTTGATGGGAAAGGCGCCGCGCCCACCGGCCGCCGAGATGAAGCGCTGCAGCGCGTAGCCGCGCGAGATCGTTATGGCCTTGTGCGGATCGCCGCCGGCGGAGGTGACGCGGATCCAGCTTCGGTCCCAGAAACTGTTCCACCATTGCTGGTGCGCTTCGCGGCTCCCGGGGACGCTGGTCCGCTCGACATCGCGCAAGACCCCGACGAGCTCGGCGAGCCATTGCTCGGGGGAGTCGGTGATCGCGGTGTGGGTATAGATGGAGACCAGCTGGCGAGCGGCGGGGCGGGACGAGCGCAGGGTCGTATCGTTTTGGGCGACGAAACCATCGCCGCGAATGGTTCCGCCGAACGTGCGGTTCAGCAGTGGATCTTTCGCCTTCGGCTTGAAATCGATCAGTCCCTGCAGTTGCAGCGTATCCTCCCAAATTGAGCTTGGGTTGCGGTGAAACCAGGTGATGCGGTTGTCTTCTGCGGGCAGCACGACGTCGGGTTGTTGAACGATAGGTTCCGGGATGTCGTGAACGCCGAAGAAGCCGAACGCCTCGCCGATTCCCTGATAGCCTGCGCCACCGCGCGAGATCTCCCGCGGCTGCCGCCGCCAGACCTCGAGCCTGACGATCATCTCGAAGAGCTGCTCTGCCTCCGCTTCGAGCCGGACCACGGGTCGGTTGGCGTCGACCCATAAGCGGAGTTTCACGAAATCTTCAGGCGGGCCGCCTTCAATCCGAATTTCTCCACTCTTCGTGTGGAGGATTTGCCGGAAACGAATGTCGGCCTTGAAGGGGTTGGGGGAGAGGGTTACCCGCACGCGTCCGAGTTTGAGGGGGCGGCCGTGCTCGCTCCAGGTGTCGGTGCGCGAGAGGTAGAAGCAGAGGTCAGCGCCTTCTTCAACCCAGGCGTTGATGCCGATCTCGCCATTGCCGAGCGGCATTGAATCTGCCGGCCCTTTGCCGGGCGAATCCCACGACACGATGCCGGGGTCGGAGAGCTGTTCGGCGGCTTCGATGGTGAAGTTGCAGACACAGAGAATGAGGAGCAGCGCGAGCGGCACGAGAATCGTGAGCATGCCGGTAAAGTACTCGCGGCGCGCGCAAACGCTACCGCAGCATTGAATCGAGCATTGGGGGGGGTGGATGAGGCTCAGGCGGGCCCGAGTTTTCCGCTCCGAAGCTCAGGGAAGCGGTGTAGGATCAATCTCGACATTCAGCAGGAGAGATCGTGAGTGAACGCGCCGGCCATGCAGTCCATACCAATCGGCTCGCGAAGGAATCTTCCCCGTATCTGCTGCAGCACCAGCACAACCCGGTGGATTGGTACGCATGGGGGCCGGAGGCATTCGACGCGGCGCGCAAGTCGGACAAGCCGATCTTTCTATCGGTCGGCTACAGCACGTGCTACTGGTGCCACGTGATGGAGCGGCAGAGTTTCGAGAACGAAGCGATCGCGGCGGAGATGAACCAGCGGTTCATCAACATTAAGGTCGATCGCGAGGAGCGCCCTGACGTCGATCAGCTTTACATGACGGCCGTGCAGGTGCTGACGCGGCACGGCGGATGGCCGATGAGCGTCTTTTTGTTCCCCGATCTGCGGCCGTTTTACGGCGGCACTTATTATCCGCCGAGCGACCAGGGGGGCAGGCCGGGGTTCGTCACGGTGGTGCGCGCGATCGAAGACGCCTACCGCAACCGCCGTGAAGAGGTGGAGAAATCGGCAACTCAGCTCGTGACGATCCTGCAGCAGTTGGCGGAGCCCTCGGCGCCGGATGCGCCGGCGACGATCGATGAACATTTCATCACGGAGTTGATCGAGCGCTCGATCGGAGACTACGACCCGACGTTCGGAGGCTTCGGGAGCGCGCCAAAGTTTCCGCGCCAAACGCTGCTGGAATTGCTGCTCGTCCACAACCGCTCGCACCCGAACGAGCGGCGCTGGCGCATGCTGCTGCACACGCTGGACGCACTGGCGGCCGGCGGCATCCGCGACCAGCTCGGGGGCGGCTTCCACCGCTATTCAACGGATGCGCAGTGGCTGGTGCCGCATTTCGAGATCATGTTGTACGACAACGCGATGCTCGCGTGGATCTACGCGGATGCGTACGCGCAGACCGAGGAGCGGCGCTACGCCGACGTCGCCCGGGGGATTCTCGATTTCATCCTGCGCGAGATGACCGCTGCCAGCGGCGCTTTCTACACGGCGTTCGACGCGGAGGTCGACGCGATGGAAGGCCAGTCCTACCTCTGGACCGCCGAAGAGATCCTGTCGCTGCTTGGTTCGGAAGACGCGAAGGTCTTCAACGAGGTATATGGCCTTGACCGCGGGCCGAACTTCGCCGACCCGCACCATGGCAGCGGCACGCCCGATCGGAACATCCTGTATCTCCGGCGGCCGCTGGATGTGGTTGCGGCATCGATGGGGATTGATCTGGAGACCCTGCAGCAGCGACTCGCGCCGATGCGCGAGAAGCTGTATCGGGAGCGGCTGAAGCGCAAGCAGCCGCTCCTGGATACGAAGATCCTGACCAGCTGGAACGCGGTGGCGATCCGCGCCTTCGCGTATGCGGGGCAGGTGCTGGCCGAGCAGCGTTACACCAATGCCGCGGTTCGCGCCGCGGATTTTCTGCTGCGGCATCACCGCCTGCCGGATGGCGGGCTATACCGCACCAGCCGCGACGGGCACCCGAAATACAACGGGTTCCTGGATGATTATGCGTTTCTGATCTGTGCGCTGCTGGCGATGGACCATGCGGGGATCGACCAGCGTTGGCGCGATCACGCGGCAACCCTGGCGATCACGATGCTGCAGAAGTTTGGCGACGATCGCGAGACGATCGGGAAGGGAGTGGGCGGCTTCTTCTTCACCGAGCGCGGGGCAGAGGACTTGCTGGTCCGCCAGAAGACGGGCACCGACAGCCCGTTGCCGAGCGGCAACGCAGTCGCGGCGATGTCGATGCTCGACCTCGGACAGCGGGAAGAAGCGCGCAACACGCTGGCGGTGTTCGTCCAGCAGATGCAGGCCAATGGGGAGAGCATGAGCTCGATGATCCAGGCGGCGCTGCTCTATCTGCAGCAGGCCGAACCCTTCACGGTTTCGGCGGGGGAGAGAGCTAGCGCTGCCGACCGGCCGCTTACGCCGCAGCAGGTGGCGAGCGGCGTCGTCTCGGTGACGACGGAATGGGAAGGGGACACTCGCTTGCGCGTGCAGTTGAGCATCCTGAACGGCTTCCACATCAATGCGCACGAGACGAAATCGGACATCCCGCTCATCCCGACGCGGTTGAGCGTCGAGGGTGACGAGCGGGCAAAGGTGGACTATCCGCCGGGGGAGGAGCAGCGCTTTGCTTTCAGCGAGGCGCCGATCCGCGTGTATAGCGGCGAAGCGATTCTGGCGGTGGAGTTAACGTCACCGCGCCGGAAGGATCAGCCGCTGCGTTTGCGGCTTTCATATCAGGCTTGCGACGAAGAGGCGTGCCTGCCGCCGGTGACGCAGCAGATCGAACTGACGTGACGCCGGTCATTCGAGCGGGCGAGCGGTAGTTGCGGGGACGGAATGCGCGCCTATACTCACGCCGCTCTGGAGGAAGGCACGCGATGATCCCCACGAACACGGACGTTTCGATCCAACTCAAAGATGCGATTCCGGCGGCGGAAGTTATCGCGGTGCTGCTTCACAAAGGTGACGCCGGCCGCGACGAGCTCGGCAAAATGAAGCTGCCGGATGATCTTCGTGTCGCGGCGCAGCGCCTGCTCGACTCGGGCGCTGCCACGGGAAAGTCGAACGAGGTGGCGGGCCAGGTGGTCGAGGGCAAGGGCAAGGCGAGCGCGCGGCGACTGCTCGTGGTGGGACTGGGGGCGGCCGACAAGTTCTCCGCGGAGTGCCTGCGCGAGGCTGGCGGCACGCTGGCCAGGGCGGCGCGGAAACAGAAGCTCAAATCGATGGCGATCGTCGTCCCGCCGGTTCCGCGGACGCTGCCGGGGGTGCCGGGCGCAAAGGAAGGCGGGCCGGGTGTGGAGACCGCGGTCGAAGCGCTGGTGAGCGGTTTCCTCCTGGGGAGCTTCGATTACGAGGAATACAAGGGCGTCGCCAGCCGAGCGAAGGGTGAAGATTCGAAGAAGGGGACGGTCGCTGTGACGCTGGTGGCGCAGGGCGCGTCGCGGCTTCGCGGCACGCTGGACAGTGCCCGTGCGATCGCGGATGGGCAGAACTTCGCCCGGACGATCGCTTCGCGCCCCGGCAATGACGTGAACCCGTCGACTCTGGCGAAGGTCGCCCAGGACATGGCGCGCGAGGTGGGCCTCGACTGCCGCGTTCTGGACGAGAAGCAGTTGCAGCAGTTGGGGATGGGCGGGATCCTCGCCGTCGGTGGCGGGAGCATTTACGCGCCGCCGCGGGTGATCATCCTGCAATACCGGCCCGGCGGGATCCGCGCGTCGCGCGAACGCGCGAAGTCAGGCCAGCGTCTCGCTCCGCTGCTGGTTGTCGGGAAGGCGATCACCTTCGATACCGGCGGGATCTCAATCAAGCCGGCGGAGAAGATGGGGAAGATGATTTTCGACAAGTGCGGGGCGATGGCGGTGCTCGGGCTGATGTATGCCGTCGCGAAGCTCAAGCTACCGGTCCACGTGGTCGGCATTCTCTCCAGCGCGGAGAACGCGGTCAGTTCCAAAGCGTACCGGCCGGGCGATATCCTGCGCATGTACAACGGCGTCACGGTTGAAGTGACCAACACTGACGCTGAGGGGCGGCTGGTTCTTGGCGACGCGCTGGCCTGGGGCATCGAAACATTTGAGCCTTCGGCGGTGGTCGACCTGGCGACGCTCACCGGGGGCGTGATTGTGGCACTCGGCAAGACGATGGCGGGGGTGATGAGCAACAGCGACGAACTGGTCGGTGAATTGTCGCGTGCGGCGGATTCGGCGGGGGAGAAGATCTGGCGGCTGCCGCTGGGGGAAGACCAGCGCGAATACATCAAGTCGGAACCGGCGGACATCGTGAACGCCGGCGGCCGCGAAGGGCATCCGCTGCAGGGAGGCGCGTTCCTCAGCTACTTCGTCCCGTATGAGGGGGACGATCAGGTGCCGTGGGCGCATCTGGATATCGCGGGCGTCGCCGATACAGAGAAAGAGTTGCCGCTGTATGCGAAGGGGGCGACCGGATGGGGCGTGCGCACGCTGGTCAACTGGGTCTCGTCGCGCGCTCGAGCCTAGTTGGCGCACGAAGCTCACGAACTAACCGCCGGGACAGGGGCTGGTGAATTGGATGGGGTTGTCCGGTCATTGCTGCTTCAAGCGATTGCGGCCAACGCGTGCCCAAGCCGTCTGATTCATGTTTGAGACTTTTCTTCTGCTTCTCGCCGCGGGTGTGATGCTGGCGGTGGTCATTTCAGATCCCGGGCAGGTGACGCTTCAATGGCTCCGACTGGCTGGGATCCTCGCGTTGGTGATGGTCGGGCTATCCGTTTTCGCGTGGACGCGGCGCGACGAGCCGCGCGGCACGCTGCAGATCGCGCTGTATTGCAGTGTGGCGCTGGCGGTGCTCGCGCAGCTGGCGCTGGTGCAGACGGCGCGTCGAAGAGCGCAACGGCTCGCGGCGATGGTTGCGGTCGGCCTCGCGATCACACTTGCCGTGCAATTTTTTGGGGGCGTGAAGACTCCGTTGGATCGGGGAGTGGCGGCGGTCGTATCTCTTGGCGTCGCCGCGATGGTTGGGCTGGCGCTGATGGACATGCTGCTGGGCCATGCATATCTCACGGCGTCGAGCATGACGATGGCTCCGTTCCGGCGGCTGAATCTGGCGCTCGGCATCGCGCTGGTGGTTCGCGCGATTCTCGCGACGGGCGGGGCGTTGGCGCTGCACTCGCTCTACCCGGTGGAAATGCTTTGGGGGCGGTATGGGCTGTTGATGATCACGCGATGGCTTGTGGGGTTGGCCGTGCCGGCGGCGTTTGTGTATATGGCGCACGATTGCATCAAGCGACGGGCGACGCAGTCCGCGACGGGCATCCTCTACGTCGCCGGGATCCTGATCTTCATCGGCGAATTGCTGGCGCTCAGCCTGGCGCGCGACACGCGCCTGCCGTTTTGATACGCTTTGTGGCTATTCCTTTTGGAATCGGATGTCTTCACCAAAAGTTTCGCAACCTGGAGGCGGCCTGAGCGTCTGTCCGGAGTGCGGCTGTCGTGATTTATTCATCCGCAAGGATTTCCCGCAAAAGGCGGGGCTGGCGGTAGTGGCGTTGGCCGGGACCGCATTCCTGGTTCTCTCGGCCAGGCCCCGGACGTTCTACATTGGGGTATGGGTGCTGGTCGCGGCAACGCTGGTGGATGCGCTGCTCTACTTTGTGGTTCGAAAGATCACGGTCTGTTACCGCTGTCGGGCGGAGTTTCGCGAAGCGCCGATCAATCCCGAGCATCGTGGGTTTGAGCTGGCGGTTGCGGAGAAATATCGAGGCGCGGGAGGCGGCTGATTCCCGAGCACGACCACTGCCGCTACTGTAGGCGTCAGGTTGCAACCGAGGAGCACACCATGCAGGCCATTCTGTCGTTCATCATGCTGCTGCAGATTCTCGCGCCGGTGAAGGGATGGTTCGGCGCGGCCCAACCGGTGGAGGTAAAGGTCAAGGCGGAGCAGAATGCGCAGCTCGTATTGAGCGATTTCGCGGGCAAGCAGATCGACGCGAAGAAGCCGACGGATGTGAGCGGCGAGAAAAACGTGAACGTATCGGATCTGTATCCCGACGCAATGAAAACGCCGGGGACCTACGTCCTGTACGTCACGACCAAGGAGGGGGGCACGAAGGACTTCCAGGGGACGCCGCTGGTGATCGGCGTGCGGCGTCACCGGGGCGCGTCGGCATCGGTCGTGAGAGTTGAACCTCTTCGTTATGCGCTTCTGACGGCCAAAGAGGGGACGATGAAAATGGCCTTCTACTACGATGATGCGCCCAACACGGCGGAGAACTTTTTGACGCTTGCGGAGCAGGGATTCTACGATGGCCTCACCTTCCATCGGATTGTGCCCGGCTTCGTGATCCAGGGAGGCGACCCGCTTGGCGACGGTACGGGCGGGCCGGGTTACACCATCAATGCGGAGTTCAATGCTCGGCCTCATGAGCCGGGCGTGCTTTCGATGGCGCGTAACGGCGACCGGATGGAGCAGAGCGGGGCGATGCCGCGCTTCGAGTTTGCCAACAGCGCGGGCAGCCAGTTCTTCGTCTGCCTCGATTACTCGCGGACGAAGGCGCTGGACCGCAAGTACACGGCTTTTGGCAAAGTGGTGGAAGGAATGGAGGCGGTGAAGGCGATCGCCGCGGCCCCCATCGAAGATCCGGACGCCGGCCGGCCCAAGGTGCCGCCGGTGATTCAGAAGATCGAGGTGAAGCTGGTGACGGCGAAGGACAACCCGTACACGGGGATTCTCAAGCCAGCGACGCCGGCGCAATGAGCGTCGGGATTTTCAAACGGTGGGGCGTTCGGTTACATATGATCGCTTCGCCGCGGCGCGACCTTCGGGCCGCGGAAAGCGGCCGGGGCCGATGCAAGGGTCGGCTGTGAACCGGGTCAGGTCCTAACGGAAGCAGCCCTAAGCAGAACCGGCCTTGTGCCGTCGTGTTCCCGGTCGCTTTCCCGGTCCGCACGGCGGCGTTTCGCGTGAGTTCCAGCCTCGGTGGAGATTTAACTTCATTCGCGAGAGGTGGGATTGGGGATTATTTCCCACCGTTGAACCTCCGATCTAGAATCGCACGGGCATGGCGCGTGTTTTCATTGTTGCCAACAAGGAGAAAGGGAAGGTTGGGGAGGCCCTGGACGCGCTGCGCCCCTGGTTAACGCAGCGCGCCGAAATCGCGGGCGAAGCGGACGATTGCTCGGACCTTTCGCGGGTGGACGCGGATTTGATCCTGATCCTGGGGGGTGACGGGACACTGCTTTCGGTGGCCCGGAGGCTGAAGGGCCGGCAGGTCCCACTGATGGGGGTGAACTTCGGGCGGCTTGGGTTTCTCGCGGGATTCACGCCGCGCGACTTCCGGCGCTATCTTGATCGTCACCTTACCAAGGGCCTGCCGATCGTTCCGCGGCAGATGCTGGAAGCATCGGTGGTCTCGGCGAAGCTGAGCGGCCCGGCCCTGAGTCATGAACTGATGGCGCAACGCAGGGCGTTCGCGACGGCGTTGAACGACGCCGTGATCACCGCGGGGCCGCCGTTCCACATGATCGAGCTGGTGGTCTCCGCCGATGGCGGCGAAGGGGTGCAGTATTTCGGGGATGGCGTGATTGTCTCCACCGCGAGCGGTTCGACGGCGTACAACGTCTCGGCGGGCGGACCGATCATCACGCCCGACGTGGAGGCGTTCTGCATCACGCCGATCTGCCCGCACAGCCTGTCGTTCCGCCCGGTGGTCATCTCATCGAGGAGCACGGTGCTGATCGAGGCGGCGAAGGTGAATCCGGGGACGACCCTGTTCTGCGACGGCGAACCGGTGACGCAACTCGAGGCAGGCGAGCGCGTCGTGGCGAGACGAAGCGATCAGAACGTGCTGCTAGTGGAGAACCCCGACAGCCGACCGTGGCGCAGCCTGGCCGAGAAGCTCAACTGGGCCGCCGGCCCGCGCTACAGCGACGGCACCGCCGAGTAGCCACGCGGAGCGCGATCACATCATTTCTGAAACCATGACAACCCTTTCGGTGAAGGTCGTGTCAGGGGCGACTGCGGCGCTGCGGTGAGAAATTGTTTTTTTGGAGGAACCAGTGGTTGCGTTGTTCATAAAAGAATGTAGAATGAACAATGCAGTTTGCCGGCGCTTGCCGGGAGGCTCTTTGACAAGTGAAGAGATGACCGGGTGGGATGCGGGTGTGTTACCCGGCGGGCTGCAGGTCTGTCGGGGGGACGTGGCGGGGGGATGGGTTCCGCGGCGGTCCACGAAAGCCCACGAAAACCCACGAAAGCCCTGCATGGGACACTTTGAGCTCTGGCGAGACAGCGCAAAAGGGTCGGCGAGGCTGGCCACGCATTGAAGGCGCGCTTCTTCGACAGCCCCCACTCTCCCTCATAAACCGCTTAGACCCAACAAGAATGGGATCGCGAGCCGGCTGAGTGGGCGGTTTTCGCTCGCCTGGGCATTATCGGACGTGATAGAGTCGCGGCAGTTTCGTGAAGGGAGAAAGATGTTTCGTTGTATCGCCGCTGTCTTAATGACTCTCGTTTCCTGCAGCATCGCCTCAGCTCAGATCATCTATGAGCCGGTGCGTTATCAGTACGGTGACGGTGATCCGTACTATTACGGGGGGAGCGACCCGAGCGTGATCGGACATGCCGAGCAGCTTCGAGCGCTGGATCTGCGCGGCAATACCCATGAGCTCGATGGGTTGAACCGCGCGTACCTGCACTCGCGATTGACGGGGCAATTGACGCGGATCTTCAGCGACCGGATCCCCTATCTGAATGCCGCCGCGTACGGATTCACCGTGACGGACGCCGCGAACGAAGCATACGAAAACGTTCCGCGTTACTTCCGAAAGGGGAATCTGCTCGCGGCTGCGGTGGTCTTGTCCGATGGCACGCGCGTCGTGCCCGCGCAGGCGGAGCCGGTGTGCATCGAGCGGCTCGCGCCGGCGAAGGCGGCGCCGACGTCGCGAGGCGTTATCCTGATCATCCCGAAAAAGAACCTGCTTCGTTCCCTTCCCGTCAGACCGTCCGATAAACCTGTTGCCGACGCGCGCTAGAGGCGCCCGGGCGGGTAGAGTCCTTCGCATCTTTCGATCAAGCCGTTCACCCGGGGCCGATAGCCGAAGGACGCATCCATCGTGCGCGCAGCCCGGGTCCTCGACGTCTTTCAATGGCTCTTGCCGCGCGGCATGATGGCGTTCCGTAGCGCGCGGCTGCGTCGTCGAATGGGGGGCTGGTGGTTGACTGTGAGGAGCGTATGAAAGCCTGGCCCATCTGCCTCATCATTCTTTTCAGCGCGTCGCTGGCGCGTGGTGCAGAGCAAAGCGCGGCGCCCGCGTCGCAACCGGGCGGCGCCGACACCCAGCCGGCGGCGCCCAGCACGCAGCCGACGGCCGGCGGAAAATCGCTGTCAGCGGACCAGATGCTGAGTCAGATGCTGAAAGCGCCGCCGAGCGGGGTGGCCAAGCCGCTGGCGCCCGTCGCACAGCCGCCGGCGGCTGATCGGACCAGCGGCGCCGGCGCGGTGAAGCCCGAGGCGCCCGCGGTGAACGTGATGCGCGAGGGAACGTTTCTGGTGGACCGAACGGGGCGATTGACCCGCACGGCCGATGGGAACTCGGCGGAGTTCACCTTTGAAGCGGATGGAAAGACCCTCCGCGACCCGCCGGTCGTGATCCTGCCCAACCTGAGCCTGATGAAAATGGAAGACGCGGTGAAGAGTAACAGCCGCGATCTGCGCTTTCGGATCACGGGGATGGTGACGGAGTATCGAGGCCGCAACTACGTGCTGCTGGAGAAAGTTGTGGTCATTCCCGATGTGTTGCAGCAGTATTGAATCCGGATTTCATCTCCGCCCATTGTCGGACTTCGCTTCGGAACTGCACATAAAGCTTGAGCCCGCCGGGCGAACATGCTAGCCTCGGTGCAGTGGGTTAGCAGCCCTAGGGAAGGAGTCGGAAGGACCCAGGGCCGTGAGATTTCACATCAACGGATCGCACCTCGCAACCGGTCTGCAGAGCAGCTTTGAGTTGGAGTGCGCGTCGATCGAGGACGCACGGGTACAGGCGCGGACGCGGGGCTACTTTGTGCTCGATGTGGCGCCATGCAGCCTGGGGACGCCGGAGGAGGAGAGCGATTCGGATTCACCGCTTCCGTGGCAGTTCGACAGCGACTATTGGATTCAGGGAGGCGAAGAGTCGCTGCCTGCGCAGACGGGCACGATCCCTTCTGCCGCCGCCGGCCAAGTGACCAAGCCCATGCACACGGCGATACCACAAGCACGGTGCCGGAAGTGCGGGAGCGCGTTTCCGCCCGGGGTGTCGCGCGACCTTGGCGGCCCGATGATCTGCGACCGGTGCCTTCTGGAGGCGCCCGCGCAGGTTATCGCGGAGCCGATGCCGCTGTTCAACGAGCCGCCTCCGCCTGCTCGGGGGAGGCGCATCGTGGCGTGGGCCGCTCCGTCGCTGCTGGTCATCGCGCTGGGACTGATCACGATGAGGTATTTGCCATCGCGGCATGGCTCCGCGCCGGAGGGGGAGGTAGATGGGGGCGGGGCCATTCCCGCCAGTGCGGTGATACCAGCGAGCGGCACTCGCTCAATCGCCGAGTTGTCGCGCGTGGAGCGTCACGTGCGGGACGGGAAGGAGGCACTGAGGGAGCGCAACTTCAGGACGGCGCTTCAAGCCTTCGAAGAAGCTCGTCAGGCGGCTCCGAAGAACGTGGCGGCGCTGCATGGTGCGGGGTTGGCCGCGCTGGCGCTCGGCGAGGAGAACCAGGCGATCAACTATCTGGAACTGGCGGCGCGGGAGTCGTCACCGCCGGCGCGCTCGCTGGCGCTGAACCTTGCGGGGGCGCATTTCAAGCGGAGCCCGATGCGTTCGGCAAAGGTGATTCGCGATTATCTTGCGCGCGACGAGGCAGGCGACGAACCGATGCTGAATGCGTTGGGGACGGCGCTGAGCGCGGTCAGCATCGAGGAGCGTACCCAACAACTCTACCGCAACATGCTGGATTTCTATTTCAAGAGGGAGAGCCGGCTGGAAGCGGAACGCGCGAACGGCTTGAAGCGCTGGGGCTCGAGGTGGGTTCCGGCTTTCGTGGCGGATGCGAAAAGTAGGGTGGTCAAGGACAACGGGGAGGCAGCGGTTCGCGTGGAAGCGGAGCTTAACGCGGCGACCGCGAAGCTCAAGGTGGCGCGCGACAAGGAGCGGCTGCTGAATACCCGTGCCGGGAGGACGCTGCGCCCCGATCAGCAAAAGGCGATGCAGGACGCGGACAAGGCGCGTCAGGAGGTCGCGCTGCTGAGGGCGAAACTGCAGTCGGCGCGTAACACGCTTGCAGGCGCTGAGCGTCCGCCATTTCCGCCGGAAATCACGCCCGTTCCGATGGATTAGCCTCCGTCTCCTGATCCAATAATCCGGGTCAGATCACACATCAATTCAGCAAATCGTTTCAATCCACGGTGGTCTGAATCCGCTGGTGTCGGCGGACGTCGTCGCGCGGCCGACGAAGGCAATCTTTGCATCGCGCTTGACAGGAGGCAGTGATTGCGATGGGTTGGCGTCGCACGGACTACCGTGGTCCGGGCATATAGTTGAAAGTTCACCCAACCGCGTGGCGTCACGTCGGCGCTGATGGACAGACCCTGAGGAGATTGTGATGAAACGCTCGATGCTCGCTTTGATGCTCGTGGGAGTCCTGGCCGGCTCGGCATGGGCCGCGGACTACCAGATCGACCCGGTGCATTCCATGCTGATCTACCGGATCAAGCACCTGCAATCGTCGTACTCTTACGGCCGCTTCAATAACCCGACCGGGACGTTCTCCTTCGACGCTTCGGCGCCGGAGAAATCGACGTTTGAGCTTTCGGTGCCCGTGAACAACCTGGACACTGCCAATGAGAAGCGCGACGCCCATTTGAAGAGCCCCGACTTCTTCAATGCCAAGCAGTATCCCACGATCAGTTTCAAGAGCAGGTCGGTGAAGAAGACCGGTGATGACAAGCTGGAAGTGACCGGGGACCTGAGCCTTCATGGCGTTACGAAGTCGGTGGTTGTGCCGCTGACGATTGTCGGCACGAGCAAGGGCATGGGGGGTGAAACCCGTACGGGGTTCGAGGGCAACGTCCAAATCAAGCGCTCGGACTTCGACATGAAGGGGCTTCCGGATGCGGTCGGGGACGATGTAACGCTCATCTTCTCGCTTGAAGGCATCCAGAAATGACACGGTGCGTCGCCCCCAAAGCAGGGTGCGGCTGATGTTTAGCCCGCAACAAATCCTGTTGCTGGCGGTCTTCCCGCTGCTGTTTTGCGCGGTGGTGGCATGCCTGGCCTGGCGTCCGCGTCTGGGACGCAATGCGGGTGAAGCGCGTGCCCCATGGGGCTGGCCGATGGCGGTCGCCCTGGGCGGCGCGATCTTGATCGCGGGGCTCGTTTCTTTTCCGCTGCGCCTGCCGCCCCGAGAGGCTTTCGACTGGCTGTTGTTTCTGCCGGCATGGGCGCTGGTATTGGCTTTGGTTGCCATCCCCCTGCGGCGGATGGCGGTGGTGCTGTTGGCGATGGGTGGGCTGGTGTCGGCGTGGCTGCTGTTGCCAAAGCCCCTCGGCGGGCGGGCCGGGTACGGCGCGCTGATCGCTGGAGGTCTGGCGCCCGCGGTACTGCACGTGATGTTGCGGCCGCTGACGAAGCGCAACCGGGGCCCTGGTTTTGTGGCGGCGCTGCTGTTGGTGGCGCTGGCGACGACCTGCGTCGCATGGGATTCGACGGGCATTCAGTTCGGCCAATACACTGTCTCTCTTGTGGGGGCCGCGGCAGGGCTGCTGCTGGCGTGCGCGCTGGTGCCAAAGCTGGATCTGTCCGGCGGGGGGCTGGCGGTGTTTCTGTTGATCTGGATCGGAATGCTCCTTTACGGCGACCAATGGGCGGATGTCCCGCGATGGCGAACCGCTTTGCTCGCGGTGGCGCCGCTGGCGGCGTGGGTGGTGGAAATCCCGCCGCTGCGCGCTGCAAACGGACGCATACGCACGCCGGTGCGGATCGCGGCGGTCGCAGTTCCGGCGCTGCTCGCGGCTGTTCCGGCGGCAATCGAGCTGTGGAAGTTGCTCAGGAGCCAGACGGAAGTTGGCGAGTATTGAGGTAATGCTACTTTGCGCCGGCCATCTCATCGGCGGGCGCGCGGTTGCCGTTGGAGTCTTCGCCTGCCAAGCGGCGGCGGAGGTCGTGCAGCTGTTCGGGCGCGACGCGGGCGATGTGTGAGAGCATGGTCGCAGGATCTTCGCCGGCTGGCTTGAGCATCACCTTCTCGAACTCGTCGTTGATCTGCGACTGCACGCTGCGCATCTCCTCCTGGATCTTCGCGCGCTGCTCGAGCAGCTGAACGATCTGCTCGTCCACGCGCTGCAGGGTGATGATGCGGTTGTGGGCACGCTGGAAGAGCGTGACGGTGCTCGAAGCTTGCTCGCGAGACTGTTCGCTGGCCATGATGAACTCCTCCTGTAGAGATCCTCCATGACCAAACTTCGCGGCTTGCCCGGCCGGTGGATTGAAAGGTGTGTACGGCCACCCACGGCCGCCCAATGGGCAAGATTCTCACGGCCAGCCCCGCACATGTCAATCAATCGTTAAAGCCTCGGCGATTTGAAATAATCGCTGCGCCACGCGCCATTCCCCATAATCCGCAATTTAACGTTGAGGAACTCAAAACATCTCGAGCGGATCCCGCTCAAAGCTGAACTGTGCAGTCCACTGTGTTACGCGGTGATGGGCTGGCTGGCGAACAGATCGTCGGCGAGCCGATGGCTTGCGAGGGACGAGCCGCTGATGCTGCTCGACGCCAGACGATTGGCAGTGAGTGCGGCGGTCTTGGACCAGGAGTCGCTCGCGCCGGTGCCGAGCGCGTTGTTGGACAGGTCGGTGATGCCTGAACCGGCTCCCCTGAGCGTGAGCGTATACGTGCCGTTGGTGGTGGTCAGGCCGGAGAGGCCGCCGAGGACCCAGGTCCTGCCGCCATTGGAGGAGGTAAGGCTTTGGGCGGTGGTGAGCGCGATGCCGGTGCCGCTGCGGGAGAGGGTGAGGTCGGAGCGGTCGACGCCCTTGACCGCTTCGCTGAAGTTGATGGTGATGCTGCTGACAGCGGTGGTGCGCGGATCGGGCGTGACGTTTACGACGTCGGCGGTCGGAGGAGTTCTGTCGACGAGAGCGACGGGTCCGCCGACGCCCCAGTTGTCGATCGACAGATGATTGCTGAGCACGTTGGCATCAGGATAGACGAACCAGGAGTAGCTTGGTCCGCCGAGGCGGCTGAAGCTGAAGGGGCCCTGGTAGATCTTCGCGGCGGGGATGGTGTAGCTGTAGAGGCGCGAGGTGTGCGCCTTGTTGTAGATGTCGTGCTCGGCGACGAGATTGCCGCCCGAATCCTTCTTCCAACGGACCTCGAGGGTGTACCAGGTATTGACGGCCGCATTGAAACCGGGGTTACCGCCGGCGGTGGTGGTGAAGCGCCAAGTGCGATTGCCGGTGCTGCCCTGAAGGACTTCGCCGGTGAAACCGGACTCGGTGAGGTATCCGCCGCCGTTGACCGCATCGTCTACGGCGCTGGTCCACCAGAAGTCGGGGATGCCGTTGCTGCCCTTTGCGGCGCCGCCGCCCCCGACACCAAGAGACGGGGCGATGCGCGAGTCGGTGTAGATATCGACGGTGAAGGAGTAGGGGTTGGTGCCGGCTGGATTGGGCGCGGGGGTCGCGCCCTTGGAGAACTGGGCGTAGGGGCCGTTGTTGGGGTCGTTGAAGTAGATCTCGCCGAGATTGGCTCCGGAGCTTGCCGGGACGCCATGGAGATTGGAGCCCACCTCTTCGGCCAGTCCGCTCCAACCGGTGCGGATATCAAACACGTGCGCGGGGGGCGCGCCGCTCGGCGGATCGTTGAACGGATTGGAATCCTGCGGCGTCTAGCACTACAGCGCTACGTCTGCCGTTGAACTGATCGCAGCCGCGATTGTTTCGCGGCGTGGTTTCGGGCCTGATGATAGCGGATGACCGCGGCGGTGTGCTCAATATCCAGCGACTTGCGCCGACGCTTCTGCCACAGCCGG
>JBBRCX010000005.1:0-87312 GCA_038204465.1 Tepidisphaerales bacterium
GGCAACGTCGATCTTCGCGGTTATCTCACCGCCAGCCTTTCCTTCAAGTATCTGCTCAATGCCGAGTCGGGGTACGACTTCTTCACCGTCAACGCGGTCGACGCAAACGGCGTGAAGACGACGCTGCTGCGTGATACCGGCGAAGCGCTTTCGCGCGGCTGGCAGACCGAAACCCTCGACGTGAGCAATCTTGCGAACCGAAGCGGCCTGGGCTTTGAGTTCCGCTTCGACAGCGACAGCTCTGTCATCGATCAGGCCCCCAGCGGCGCCTGGATTGACGACGTCTCTCTCACAGCAGGCACAATTGTCCCGCCCGGTACGATAAGCGGCGCACTTTTTGATGACGCCAACGGCAATCGTGCGCGCGACACAAATGAAGGGCCGTTAGCTGGCTGGATCGTCTATCTGGATCAGAATCAGAACGCCAAGCGCGATACCGGCGAGTCGTACCGCACGACCGACGTGTCCGGCGCCTATTCATTCACGAACCTCGCGCCGGGAACGTATCAACTCGCCGAGGAAATAAAGGCAGGCTACCAGCAGACATTCCCGGGCGCGGCCGGCGCGGAACCTGCGTCAGCCTTCCACATCGAGGTGAACTATCCTGACTCCAGCCTGAGCAGTATCTATCGCGCCGCCTTTCAGGCTGCCGCCGACAAGTGGGACCGGATCATCATCGGCGACCTGCCCAACGTGAACGACAACGGGACGGTCATCGATGACCTGCGGATCGATGCCACAGCGCTCTCCATCGACGGGGTCGCGGGTATCCTTGGCCAGTCCAATCCGATCGCGTTCCGCTCCGGTTCGCTGCTGCCCTACAAGGGATTCATGCAGTTCGACTCCGCGGACCTGGCCGACATGCAGCGGACCGGGCAGCTCGTGCAGGTCATTACCCATGAGATGGGGCACGTGCTTGGCTTTGGAACGATCTGGGAAGACAAGGGCCTGCTCGCGGGGCCCGGCACCAACAACCCGCAGTTCATCGGCGCCAGCGCCACCGCGCAGTACAACAGCATCTTCCACGCCACTGTGGGATCGGTCCCTGTCGAGAACTCCGGCGGCGCCGGAACGGTCGACACCCATTGGCGCGAATCCGTCTTCGGCAACGAGTTGATGACCGGCTACCTCAATTCAGGCGCCAACCCGCTGAGCCGCATTACCGTCGGCTCTATCGCCGACCTCGGATACACCGTCAACTACGCGGCAGCCGACTCGTACAACGGAAGTGCCGCGCAGGTCTCGGGGGCGCCCTTCTCGCACACTGTCACGGTAAGTTCCGGGCAGACGAGCGGCGGGATTAACTTTGGCAACCGCCACGACAATCGAGCGCCCACGATTAGTTCCCTGTCGGACACTCCCGATCCGGTCTCGCCCGGGCAAACGATCACGCTTGTGGCAAACGGCGCCGCGGACGCGGATTCGAATCTCAGCCGGGTCTCGTTCTATCGCGAAAGCAATGGCGTCGCGGGCCTTCAGACCGGCCCCGGCGGAGACAAGCTTCTGGGTACGGACAGCAGAGCTGCCGACGGCTTGCGGCTGAGCGTCTCGACGGCTGGTCTCGCAGCGGGCCGCTACACCTACTACGCGCAGGCAACGGACAGCGCGGGCGTCAGCAGCGGCGCGGGAACCAGTGCTGCAACAACCACCAACACGATCGGCGCCAGCTCTCTCATCTCAGGCGTCGTGTATCGCGACGCAAACGGGAATGGATTCGTGGATGGCGGCGACCAGGGTCTGCTCGGCTGGCGCGTCTTCATCGACAGCAACAACAACGGCGCCTTCGATACCGGGGAGCGCAGCGCCGTCACCGACTCGAACGGTTATTACCGCTTCACAGGAATGGCGGCAGGCAGCTATGTGGTGCGCGAGGTGCTGCAGGGCGGCTGGAATCGCAGCAGCCCGGGCAGCAGTGGATACACTGTCAACCTGGGAGTGGGCGCCGCCGCCACCGGGCGGCATTTCGGAAACTATCAGTACGCGTCGATCAGGGGCGCCATCTTCAATGACGTCAATGCCAGCGCGGTGCGCGACGCCAGCGAAGCCGGAATGGCGAACGTCCGCCTGTACATCGACTCCAACGGCAACGGTGCATTTGACTCCGCGACCGAGCGCAGCGCCTTCACCGACTCCGCGGGCAACTATGCGTTCACCGGATTGCGTCCGGGGCGCTACAGCGTCCGGCAGGCGGCGCCCAGCGGCTGGCGCATCACTTCGCCGGCCAATGGATATAGCCTGACGCTGTTCAGTGGTCAGATTATTTCCGGCTGCAATTTTGGTGATACACGCATCATCAGCGTGGCCAGCGCATCGCTGCAAAGTGCAAGCCTCATCGGGGCGGCAGCGCGTCTCGCCTGAGCCGCGAGTTGGCGCGCGTGAGTCGATTGCGAGCGAAATCCGCGCAGGTGCAGCACCAATTTCCCATTTCCCAAGTTATCAGACCGGAATAAATCGCACGGCCGGCACGCGCCGCGCGGCGCGGCTGCTGATCCCGCGTCCCAATGTTTCACTGCGGTTGCCCGCCCCCAGACCTGGGGTATAGTCTGACTGTCAGCCGAGCGGATGAGCGATTGAGGCTCAGCCAATCCGGCGCGACCGGCCCCGAAGACTGAGCGGGCCGGTCGGGAACCGAAGGACAAGCTGGTCCAGATGAACGGCTGCCGGGCAGCCGTCCCAGGGCGATTCCTCGCCCCCAGGTAGTCCTCGTCTTCATCACTGGAGGGACTAATGAACATCACGCAATGCCTCGCCGCTGCCGCCGCCATCGCGCTTGGGTCATCCTTTGCCGGCGCCGGCACCACGACCACCCAGTTCCAAAGCAACGCCGCCACGAGCCTCACCCACAAGGGCAGCTTCAGCGGCTCGATGGCCTACGACAACGTCACGCACGTGCTCAAGCTCATCGTCAAGAACAACTCCAGCGAAGGCTGGCTTACCGGCATGGCCTTCAACGTCCACGGCAATGCTGTCGCGAGCTACCTCGACGGGGACAACAAGAACACCAGGAAGGACGAGGACGCATTCGACAACGCGCGAAACAAGAAGGGCATCGTCAAGGCCAAGCCCTTCGGCAACTACGAAGCCGGCGCGGGCATCAATGGCAAACTCGATGGTAATAAGGGAAAGAAGGGCGGCGTCGCCGCCGGCGCAAGCCGCGAGTTCGACTTCATTCTCAGCGGCGCCGACGCCTCGAGCCTCATCGCGAGTGACTTTCTCACTGACCCAGCCGGCAAAAGCCTGGTCATGAGCTTCGGTGGCTTCAGCAAGAAGAAAAAGTTCGACAAGGTCGCTGCTTCGGTCCTGTCGAGCATCACCAACGATGCGGTGACGCCCGGCAACACGACCGAGCCGTCATCCAACACGACCGAGCCGTCATCCGACACGACCGTGCCGTCATCCAACACGACGACGACTACTGCTGATTCGATTGTGCCGGGTCCTGACGGCTCCGCGAATCGCCTGCTCAATGTTGTGAATCAAGGCGATGAGATCGTCATCGTGGATCCTCCGGTGAATGAGATCCCCGGCCCCGGCCCCAACGCCATCCCGCTCCCGCCGGCAGCCTACAGCGGCCTGGCGACCATGGGCGCGATGTGCCTGCCTGGTCTGCGTCGCAAGCTTCGCCGCCTGCTCGCCTGATCTTTCGTCCCAGGATTCCTGTCACATCCGGGCCGTCCGACCTCTCCCCAGGGGTCGGCGGCCTTTTTTGTTTGCCGAGATGTTCGAGAAGCCGGCGCAGTCTCAGAAGTTCCATTGCAGGTAGAGCTGAACGAGGGGTTGGGATCCGCCGCAACTGTTGCACCCGCCTCCTGATTGTCTAGTCAACCCGAGCCAATGGTGCTTCGACGAAGTATTGCTTGAGGTCGAGCCGGTGGAACCTGCCGCTGGCGGCGCTCTTGCCGGCCGACAGGTAGACCACGCGGTTGGCGGGCTCGAAGACCATCGACTGCAGAGTGAGCTCGCGATTCTGGACCCGCGCCATCAACCGCTCGACCGCCCGCTCGTCGATGCCGCCGAAGTCTTTCCCGGCTGAATCGTGCAGCGTGTCGTAGCGTTGGCACCGGCCCGGCAGGTCCGGATGACCGCCGCGCTGGTGGTTGGTGCTGATCAGCGCCTGATCCGCTTCGCCGCGGCGAACAACCACCTTCTGTGGCGTGATCTCGGCGACGGCGCGCGCGCCCGCGGCGTCCATCAACATCACGTTGTTTGCGGTCTGACGAGCACTCTGGCGCAGGAACTCGATCGCCTCATCCACCGTCCGGCACTGCTCCAGCACCGAGCGATAAAGCATCGTGCACGGCATCGCCGACGGAAGGCGAGGGCCGCGGCTGACTTCCATGTTCGCCAGCGCCAACCCATGCTCGTTCATTCCAGAGAGAACGCCCACCAGGCCGGGCCAGCCAATCGCGGCAAACTGATAATGATGGCTGCTCGGATCTCCGTCGCGCGAGGGATGATAGACCAATACCACCGTCTGCTTGTCCGCGACGTTAAAGGACGGGAAGTCGAGGTTGCGGCCGAAGCGCGCGACGCCATCGGGCGAAGCCGCCGCCGGGAGGGCGATGGTGGAGCAAGCGGTCATCGGGGCAAGATCGAGAAAGCATTGCGCGAGCATCATCTGCCGCTCATCGATGTGGGTTTGAGTCGCCAGGGCAGCGATCTCGTCGCGATGCTGCAGCGACAGGTAATTCTCGAATGCGCCGGCGCTCGTCAGCGCGAGAAAACGAACGGCGGCGCTGCGAAAGTACGCCGTGAAATAAGCGTCGTGAAGCTGGCGGATCACAGGGCCGAGCGCGCGGCCATGCGTTTCACCCATTTCGGCGCCCGATCCGGCCAGCTCGATCACAGGGAGCGGGAACTGCTCGGCTGGAGGCGGCGAAGATGCGGAGGTTTCGGGAACTGCCCGCGAACTGCAACCCGCGACGACCAGACAGAGCCAGAGCACCGAAAAAAGCTGGGTCCGGCTGCGCATGCACACCTCAACGTCCTGAGAAAAGTTCCCCCTACCCATCCGATCTCGGCACTTCGCTCATACAGCCCGGCGGTGGGGCGGGTTCGGAGATGTGACTTTCCCGTTCTTTTCCGCGGCACATCAAGCAATCGGCAGCAGGAATTACGGCTTGACCTGAGCATAAAAGAATATAGAATGAATCATTGGCAGGTCTCCGGGCGCTGTGTCGCCGGGGCGCTCTTTGACAAGTGAATGATGAGACCGCCGATGGGGGGTGAGGATCGGTGCGGGAAGGGTGCTTACGGTTCCCGCGCCGCGTGTGCAGCCTCCGCCGAGGTTGCCTTTCTGTCCGAAAGAGGCTGCGGGGGGCGTTCCTACCCTCGTAGAAGTCCACGAAAGCCCACGAAAGCCCACCAAAGCCCTGCATGGCTCGGCCCAAGCCGCCTGGGGGTGTGCGATCGCTCTCGAACATCACCAATTTATTTGGCGACTGGCATCTCGCCCGCAGCTACTGGCCAAGTGGTTCTGAGCGGTGGGGGCCGGCCAAGTCCTGATAACGCATGGGCGGGCGACGTCCGATAACCTGCGTTACAGCAGGATTGCGCGACAGGCGCGCCACGTCCGTTACCGTGGACATTACGCAGCGCTTTGCGGAAGCCCATTTCCCCAAATCGGCCGAAGATTTATGCCTCCGACTGACGATGCAGACGGTGTTGGCCCACATGGATGTTCCGGGCCTGCCTTTCCGCCGGTGTAGCGGCGGGCGGCCATGGATTGGCTGCGAGCGCAAAACGATTGGCGTAACGCCGGAGGATCTGTATGCAGGCGAAAATCGTTTCCGTCTTTTCTCACGTCGCAGAGCTCACTGTCTTCTTCGCCGCCGCCGCGGCCCTGTTTATGGGATTGCTGGGGCTTCGGTAGGGCGCAACCCGCCCCGCCTCCCAATCATCGACTGGACCCTGAACCAACAGCGTTGGGTACGGCTTGGGTTAATGTTTCTTTAAGCAATTGAACGCCCCGCGCGAGCTTCTACAGTGGCGTCGGCCCGTTTCCGGACGCCTATGAGCCGAGCGATCGTTCTACCTCCCCCCATCCATTCGACGCAGGCCGCCCCCGCCTCAGGCGCCAGCCATCCGGGGCCGGTGAATGACGCGAAGGTGGCGGCCCCCGCTGAGACTTCGGCGCCGCACCCAACGTTGATCGAGGCCCAGTCCGTCAGCGTCTTCTATGGCGTATTCGAGGCAATCAAGAAGGTCTCGCTGTCGATCCCGCAAAACCAGGTCGTTGCCTTCATTGGTCCCAGCGGCTGCGGCAAGAGCACTTTTCTCCGCTCGATCAACCGGCTGAACGACCTCATTCCGGGTTGCCGCATCACCGGGAAGCTGTGTATCGGCGGTCAGAACATCTATGACCCCGGCGTGGATCTGGTGTCACTTCGCCGACAGGTGGGGCTGGTCTTTCAGAAACCCAACCCATTTCCCAAGAGTATCTACGAGAACATCGCATACGGACCGCGGCTGCAGGGGCTGCGCAGCCGTTCGGCGCTTGATGAAATCGTGGAAGACAGCCTGCGAAAATCAGCCCTGTGGGACGAGGCGAAGGACCGTTTGAACCACAGCGCTCTTGGGCTCTCGGGCGGGCAACAGCAGCGCCTCTGTATCGCCCGGGCGCTGGCAACGCGCCCGAAGGTGCTGCTGATGGACGAGCCCGCCAGCGCGCTCGATCCCATCGCCACCAGCAAGATCGAAGATCTGATTAACCGGCTAAAAAGCAGTTACACGATTGTGATCGTCACCCACAACATGCAGCAGGCGGCCCGCGTCAGCGATCACACCGCCTTCTTCTACCTGGGAACGCTCGTCGAGTACGACCGGACCGCGAACATCTTCACCAATCCCGCCAACAAACAGACAGAGGACTACATAACCGGCCGTTTTGGGTAATTTTATTCAATGATCCCATCCCTGAAGTTGCCGATTATGATGAAGCCGAATCCAAAATCTGAAATCGAAGACCGCTTATGTCCCGTCACCTGATTGATCTGCTGGAAGAACTGAAGGGCCGCCTTGCGCGCATGAGCGCCATGGTGCAGAATGCCGTGGACCAGGCGGTGGAGGCGGCATTTTCCGCAGATGCGACGCTCGCCCAGCAGATCATTGACGGGGACAGCAAGATCGACGAGGAGGAGGTGCGGGTTGAAAAGGCCGCGATTGACCTGCTCGCGCTGCACCAGCCTGCCGCGAGCGACCTGCGGCTCATCACGACGATCATCAAGGTCAACAGCGACCTGGAGCGCATCGCGGACTGCGCGGTCAACGCCGCCCAGCGCGTGCTCCCGCTGGCCCGCGAGGGCGACTACTCTCCGCCGGCGGACCTGAGGCTGATGTGCAACAGCGTGGCGACGATGCTGCGCGACACGATCAAGGCGTTCAACCTCGGCGACGCCGCGCTGGCCCGCCAGGTGCTGCGCAGTGACGACGTGGTCGACGCGCTCTACCACCAGATCGTGCAGGATGTGCTGGCTCTTTTGGAGTCCGGCAGGAACAAGGCGAGCACTGAGCTGTCCAACATCATGATCGCCAAGAACCTCGAGCGAATTGCCGATCACTGCACCAACATCGCCGAGGACGTAATCTACGTTCAAAGCGGCCGAATCATCCGCCATCTCCACGCAGTCTAGATCGTCCTCCCGCTCCCAACTTTGCCTGGGTATGATTCGTTCGATGCTCGAGCGGATTCAGCTCATCGAAGCCGACATCACCAGACTATGCGTCGATTGCATCGTGAATGCGGCGAATACGACGCTGCTCGGGGGCGGCGGGGTTGACGGCGCGATACACCGGGCTGCCGGCCCGGAGTTACTGGAGGAATGCCGCAAGCTCGGCGGGTGCCCAACCGGTGAAGCCCGCATCACCGCCGGATACAATCTTCCGGCGCGCTGGGTCATCCACACCGTCGGCCCGGTCTGGCACGGCGGCGATCAGGGCGAGGACGAACTGCTCGCCAACTGCTACCGCAACTCCCTCGCGCTCGCTGTTGAACGTGGCATCAAAACCATCGCTTTTCCTTCAATCAGCACCGGCGCGTATCGCTTCCCCCTGCAGCGTGCAACGGCAATCGCAGTGCGCGAAGTTTCAGACCTTTTGAGGCTTCATCCGGCTCTCGAATCCGTTACGTTCTGCTGCTTCGGCAAGGCCGCTCTCGAGGTCTATGCTGCGGCCGTGAATGATCCCAAGACGGATTAATCCTTCCTTCAAGTCGAACGGACGTTGGCGCATGAGGCGTATTGGGCTCACAATGCATCTCTTCCATGCCGCAGACCCGCATTGGCATCTCGGGCTGGACGTACACGCCCTGGCGGGGCACCTTCTATCCAAAAGGCTTGGCGCAAAAGCGCGAGCTGGAGTATGCCAGCCGCCAGCTCAATTCCATTGAGATCAACGGGTCGTTCTATTCACTTCAGCGGCCACAGAGTTATCGCCACTGGTACGAGCAGTCCCCGGATGACTTCGTCTTCTCGGTCAAAGGCGGTCGCTTCATCACGCACATGAAGAGGCTGCGCGAGGTGGATGGGCCAGTATCCAATTTCTTCGCGTCAGGAATCCTGCGCCTCAACGAGAAGCTCGGGCCCATTCTCTGGCAGTTTCCGCCCAACATGAGATTCGATGAGGCGAAATTCGAGGCGTTCTTCAAGCTTTTGCCGCGCGACGCCAGGGCCGCGGCAAATCTTGCGAAGAAGCACGACGAGCGCATGAAGGGAAGAAGCTGGACGAAAACCGACGAGAACCGCCCGTTGCGATACGCCGTTGAAGTCCGTCACAACAGCTTCAAAGACATGCGCTTTATCCGCCTGTTGCGACGGAACAATATTGCACTCGTCTTCGCGGACACTGCCGGCCGCTGGCCTTACATGGAAGACGTGACCGCCGATTTCATCTATGCGCGGCTGCACGGCGACGAAGAACTCTATGTCAGCGGCTATACCGACGCGGCGCTGGATTGGTGGGCGAGCCGGTTGCGACTATGGCGCGGCGGCGGGCATCCCGACGATCCGAAATGCATCGGCAAGCATCCTGGGAAAAAGTGCAGGCAGCGGGACGTCTTCGTCTATTTCGACAACGACGTGAAGGTCCGAGCCCCGTACGACGCCATGCAGCTTCGATCCCGGATCGACCCGGGATATGTGGCCCGCCGAGCGGAGGAAGAGTTTCAACCCGGCAGCGTCACGGAGACGCCGCGCACGCGCTGGCCAGGCTTCAAGACGCGGAAGCGCGGCTCAACCGTTAAACGCTCATCCCGATAACTAAAGCGTTGCCGTATTCATGGGCACGGGCCTGGAGCTCCGACATGCGCATCGTCGGGACGCTGCGCAACGACTCATCGCTGACCCACGCGACCGGCGAAACAGCGGAACTTCAGCTGCTGCAGCGTCGTCTGAAACAAGCGGCAAGGATCGGCCCTGCTGCACGAACGCGGAGGCGTCCGAATCGGAGGCGGCTATAGTGTTGCGCATGGGACGATTGGTTGTCACGCTGTTGTTTGCTGTCTCATTGCTCGATGCCGGCAGGACGTGGGGTGATTCTTCGACAGGGCCCTCGACGGGGGTCGTAGTCGAGGCTGCGGTGAGCACGCTCATTACCGATCTGTCGGACGCGGATGCTTCCGTGCGCGAGGCGGCGCGCGACAAGCTCGTTCACATGGGTCCGGCGATCCGCCCGGCGTTGCGAAAAGCTTCGCAGGGGAAAGGCCCACAGCTGCGGGGCGAGATTGCGAAGGTGATGCGGCAGCTCCCGTGGGCGGAGCCGTCCGATCCACCCGCGGTAAGAACGCTTCTCGAGGGGTATGGCGAGCGGGACCTCGCCGAACGGCAGGAGGCAGCGATTGCCCTGGCGCGAATCAAGGAGGTGGGGCGAGACGCGCTGCTGCGCATGCTCGTCCAGGAATCCGATCCCCGCGTGGGTTGGACGATCGTGCAGGGTGTTCAGGAAACCCAGACGCCGCAAGATCTGTTACGGCTCCAGTCGTTCGAGCCGCCGGAGAACAATGGACCGGCGCTCGTGCTGGTCGGGTGGGCATGGGAGAAGAAGAATTACTCGAGGGCGCTGGATCTTTACGAGCGCGCGTTTGCCATACCCTCGACGGCTCGAGACGAGCAGGGGGAAAGCAATTACGCCTTCAATTCGCTCAGCACCGCGCTGAAAGAGAAGCGGAGGTTTCCCCGGCTCATGGAATTGCTTCGAGTCCGATGTGCGGCCAGCTCGGCGGCCGTCCTCGATCGAGTCGAGTCTGCCAACCCATTGCAGCAGCTCTTCGGGCTGCACGCGCAGGCGGGCCCGCTCCCAGGCTTGGGCGGCGATGTCGTCCAATATGCGAGCCGGCTGAGTCGACCACAGGTTCTGTACTCGCTCGGCAAGATCCGCGAGCGGATAGGAGACCGGTGGCTGAGCGGAGCGCTGTATTGGGCGGCGTTTCTGGCAACTACCGATGAATCAATTCCCAGGTTTCAGGTGGGCGAGTTTCTGGTCAGTCACGGTTGGCCGGCGCTGGCGGAAGTGGAGCTCCGTGAAGCTTTGCGTCTCAGCGATGGGAGGGTGAGCTGGGAAGTGATCCAGACGCACTTCGATCTTTCGGTCTGCCGCGCGATGCATGGTGATAACGCGACGGCCGCTTCCGAGCTTCGTATGGGCCTCGCGCATCTCGAGGGTCACTTCGCGCTCTCCCGTTTATCGAGTCACGGGCCGGAATCGGGTGACGAGGCAGCGAATTCGATCCGGGCATTGATGCACTGCTACGCCCTGCGCGCCGCTCGGCAGCAGAAGCAGCCCCGCGCGATGATGGAGCACGCCGAGGCGATCGCGAAGCTGGGCACCGGAGAGGCGGACGTCGTGTTGGAAGCGGTGCCGGTTCTGGAGGAGAACGGGCAGGCGGCCGAGGCGAAGGAGCTGTTTGAAAAGTCCTACCAGCTTCATCGCGCCTGGCTGGACCAGCGGCCTGCCGATGCGCAACGTATGAATCAGTTGGCATGGCTGGCAGCGCGGTGCGGCCAGCGCCTGGAAGAGGCGCTTGTCATGGCAAACCGCGCAATGGCCACGATGCCCGACAACGCCGGATGGATCGACACCGCCGCCGAAGTGAACTACCGGTTGCACCGCGTGGACGAGGCGATACGCCTCGAGACGCGGGCACAGGAACTGGAGCCGCAGAATCCATTCATCAAGGAACAGCTCGAACGTTTTCGCTCCGGCAAATAGAACCGCACATGAGCCAGCGACTTGATTGTTGTTTGAGCAAGATGGATGCACGGGTTGCGAACCTGGATGAAAAGAAACGCCCGACAACCGGCGATTGACCGGTGCTGTTACGAGGAGGCACGGTCTCCTGAACCGTTCGTCGTTCAAGGACGCGCCGGCTGTTCCCTGGTCATCTCCTGCATTTGCGCCGCCAGCCAGCGAAGTTTGGCCAGCCCGGCGGTGTTCTGCGCTTCGTGCTGTGCCTTCAATCGTTTCTCTACCCAAATCGTCTTCTGCTCGTGCGGCAGGTCGCGATATGCGTTCCACCACGCCCGATCCGCATCGCGATAGGCCTTGGTCACTTGCTCGTATTCCTTCACTCCCTCGGGCGTATCCGGCTGGACGAGGAGCTCGAATTCGGTACCGAATACGACGCGAATCCGATCTTCCTGGAGGCGGCGCCCTTCAGTTTCGGTGGCCCTGCGGTTGTACGTCAAGCCATACCACAACGCACCGGCGATGATGCCGAGCAGTACGAGGGAGATCACGGTCTTCAGCAGCAGGTTTCGCCGAGCCTTTGCCATCTTGTTCCTTGGTGAGGATGATACTTCGCCGGTCGGTGCAGGCCGGGGCATTGTACAGCCTCCGTTGGCGTTTACTGGCTGAAGAGGTGGGGCGGCGTCAGACGGGAATCGCATGGCGACTCTGGGACTTGGCGGCGCATCTCTTAACGTTCACGACTTCGACACGGGCGTCGCCACGGTTCGGCGCGCCATCGAACTCGGCGTGCGCTACTTCGACACATCACCCATGTACGGCGAAGGCCGCTCGCAGGAGATTCTAGGGCATGCCCTGGAGGGTGTGACCGAGCCGCACACTCTGGCGACGAAGCTCGGATACCTGGGCTCCCGCGGCGATCATCGCAGCCTCAGCGCGCTTCGGGCGCAGCTCGACGACAACTTGCGCCAACTGCGCCGCGACCACGTTGACGTCCTGCAGGTGCACGAAGCCGATCTGGCGCACTGGTGGACGGACGATCCGGGGGACAGCAATCGCATCGATCCCACGGGGCAATACGAATTCGGTCAGGCGCCGGTCATGCAGGTCTTGCGGGAAGCAAAGGCGAAAGGGTTGTGCCAGCGCATCGGCATTACCGGCAACGAGGCGCGCGAAATGACTCGCCTGCTGGAAGAGCTCAAGATCGACAGTTTCCTGCTGGCATTCAACTACGACCTGGTCACCCGCACCGCCACTGAAGCGGCGCTGCCGTTGGCGGCGAGGAAGGGCGTGCGCGTGCTGCTCGGCGGCGTCCTGCACTGCGGTCGACTCGCCGAGCCCCATCCCGAATGGATAGATGATCCCCCGTCCTGGATGTCGCCGGGATTGCGCGAACGCTACCGGCGGCTGTATGCGCTTTGTGAAGGATGCGGGCTGTCCCTGGTTGAGCTAAGCCTTCGCTATCTGCTGGCCGAGCGGCGCGTGGACGTGCTGCTGATGGGCTGCTCGACGCCGGCGGAAGTCGAGCGGGCGGTGGCGGCAGTGGCGCGCGGGCCGCTATCGGCGGACCTGCATGACGCGGTGGAGAATCTGGCGGGGGAGGAGCAGGAATCGCCGATGAAAATTTGAGCCGGAACAAATCAGCTCGGTTCCTGGTTTTACCCTATATGAAACCCATTCCGCTGATGTGCGCCCTTGTGATCGCGGCGTCTACGCTCGGCTGCGGCGCCGGGCGGGATGCTGCAAAGGCCCCTGAGACCGCGCCTGCGTCGCGGGCCAGTGGCGATGTCACCATTGAAAAGGTGGTGCGCACCGACGCTGAATGGCGGAAGCTCCTTCCTGCCGATACCTATCGCGTTACCCGCCAGAAGGGCACGGAGATGCCGTTCTCCGGCAGGTACTGCAACAATCACGAGAAGGGAGTCTATCACTGCGCCGACTGCGACCTGGACCTGTTCAGCAGCGACACGAAGTTCGAGTCCGGGACCGGCTGGCCCAGCTTCTGGCAGCCGCTGATGGCGAGCCACGTACTCGAGGAAACCGATGCCGATGGATCACGGACCGAAGTGATGTGTGTCCGATGTGGCGCGCACCTGGGCCACGTCTTCAACGACGGCCCCAAACCGACCGGTCATCGGTATTGCATGAATTCAGTGGCGCTGAAGTTTGAGAAGGCGAAGTAGGGCGGGGAAACGTTTCTTTTCGCAACGGGCAAATCAGAAACCAGAATCATCTATGGCCGCAACAGCCTCTTCATCCCCGCACTGAGCATGCTCATCACGTCAGTTGGCGGAGAGAATCTCTCGACGCCGTCCTCACCTTTGATGCTCACGTGTTCGCCCTTGGGAACTTGCGGGCGGGCGTAGGCGTTGGTGATCAGGTCGCGCGGCCGCTCGGTGGTGTTGTTGGCGCCTCGGTGCCACGTGTAGTGGCTGAAGATCAGGAGGCTGCCGGCCGCGATCGCACGCCGGAAAAGAGTCGACGAATCCTGTTCGATCTCAGTATTGCTGTGCTTACGCCCGCCATCGGCGTGGGATCCGCGGAGCAACTCCGTCGGTCCCATCTCCAACGGCGTGTCCTGCAGGTACCACATGGCGGAGAAGCCGTAATGGTGATCGGGGAGATCCCCGACGCGGCGATCCTGTGGCGGAAAGAGCCCTGCGTCTTGATGAATCTGATTGACCCCGGGCGCGTAGTGATCGTCCCGCGTGTTGCGTGAACACTGGGCGGCGATCAGGTGAAAGTCATCGCCCAGGATCGAGCGGGCAAAATCCAGCACGAGGGGATGCTCGATCAACTCGACAAAGATCGGGTGCTCTCTGAACCATTCGTAAGTGCGCTGTTTGATCCACTTATAGTTGCCGCCGATGTTGCTCATGGCCCAATCAACGCCGCGCGACGCTTCGTTGACTTTCTCCGGCGGCAGCAGCCCGTCGATCAGGACCAAGCCGTCACGGTCGTACGTGTCGATCCAGGAATCGAGCCGTCCGGGCGCGGTGCGGGAAGTCGTCTGCGTCATGCTGCTATCTTACCGCCCGGATGCGCCTTGCGCCATGGGCTTGACGGGGCGGAAATCGCCGATCGAGGGTCGAGAATCGAGCGGGCGCCCGCTCGACGTGAGGATCGCTCCCGCTCCGCGCGCCGACCGCCTCCTGTGAATTTCCGTTACCATTCTGATCCAGGTTGAAGGACACAACGCTGCATTCACCGATCGCCGCAACCGTCCTGACGGATCAATCCGATGAGCCGTCAACCCCCGACGTCTCGTCGATCCGGCGCCTCTACGCCTTCCATTTCTTCAGCAGCGTTGCCATGACCGTGATGGCATCGAACCTGCTCACCAGCAACGTGCTGCTGCGCGCCGGGCTCGATCTCTCGCAGTATGGCGTCGTGATCGGCATTGGAATGTTCGTTCCGGGTCTTGCCAATCTCGTTTTGGCTCCAGCGGTCCACCACCTGAGACTCGACCGGCTGATCCTCGCGGTGCTCCCGCCACTGCGCGTCGCAGCTTCCTTCCTGTTCCTCCTCTTGCCGGCAATAATCCACGATCGCCAGGCGCTCACGCTCGCGTTCAGCCTCCTGATGCCGCTCTGGATGATCTTTGCCTACCTCAGCAACAACAGCCTCGCGGTGCTCTGCAAACAATACCTCCCCGCGCAAGCGCTGGGCTGGCACACCGGCGTGCTGATGGTGCTCTTCGAATTGCCGAGCCGCATCCTTGCGATCCCCGCCGGGCGATATATCGACGTTCATTCAAAAGCCTCCGATGCTCACTTCTACCACGCGACCGGCGCGGCGCTCATCGCGACCGGCATGTTCCAGCTCGCGGGCTCGGCAATCATCCTCCGATTGAAGAAACTCTCCCGCCACGACTCGCCTCCCAGCGCCGCCTTGCGCTGGCGATCGATGATCGATCCCTTCCGCGACGCCGGCTTCCGGACCTTCATGAACGCCATCTTCGTCGCCAACGTCTTGCTGGCGATGGTCGGGACATTCGTCTTTCCGTACGTCAAGTCAGCGTTAGGCTGGTCGCTGATGAACATCTCCTGGCTGGAGCTCGTGCTGTCGGCGCTGGGAATTGCGGTCGTGCCGATGTGGGGGAAGCTGGCGGATGGCTTCGGGGGCAAACGCGTATTGCGCTTCTGTGTCTTCGGCGTGGCAGCCGGATTGCTCCTCCTCGCGGGCGGCCGGCTCATCTTCGTCGTCCTCTTCGCGCTGCTCGCCTGGCAGGGCATCAGCGGGTTCTTCGGCGCCGGCATCGTCGTCGCACACCGCTATCTCTCGCTCGCCCTGAGCGATCCGCGGCGCAGCAACGTGTACCTTGCCGCCACCGCTTTCGTCTGCGGCTGCGGCTACATGGTCGGCTCGATCGGCGGCGGCTGGCTCCTCGCCTGGCTGCAGAAGCTCGTGAATCCCGCCTATTCCACCGCCCACTACCGCATCTATTTTACCTGCTGCGCCCTCGGATTCCTGATCCTCGCCCAGTTCGTCGCGGCGCTGCGCGACACTCACCGGCACATCTCATCGCGCAACTTCGCGCTGGAAGTGCTGCGCGCCATGCGCGGTTTTGCGGGGCGATTCGGTTAACGCGAAATCGGTTCGGGAGGGCGTTCACTCGCGGTTCGCGACGACAAATTCCTCAGTCAAGGCGCGTGCGTTTGTACAGGATTCCCTCCGGCGATGCCCCGGCCCGCTGCGCTTTCTCCTGCTGCGGCAGGTGCGTCAGCGCTGCACGGCTGCAGTAGTACACGGTGAGGATCTCACCGGGCCGGACTTCAATCGAAGAGGGATAGCCCATGTCCGGCTGATCGCTCCAGCGGTCGAGCGTGATGATGTTCTTTGTGTCCCACGTCGCGCCATCGTCGTAAGACAGGACTGCGCGGATCGACCAGGGTTCGGCGCGGTGACCGTAAGTGCACAGGATCGCGCCGTTGTGCAGCCGCGAAAGATGCGGCGGCCTCCCGGAGATTCCAGTGGCAATCGTGGGGTCCCAGGTTCGCCCGCCGTCGTTCGACTGCGTCTGCGTAACGAGGCCGGTTTCCTCGTTTCGGAAATGCACCAGCAGGCGGTCGGGCGCCAACTCCAGAAGGCTTCGCTCGTTGATTGTGGGAAGGAATACGTCAGGACCCGGCCCATACAGGCCGGGCTCGGGCGTGCTTCGATATTCAGACTGAATGTCGCCAAGGCGGTTCCACGTCCTCCCCACGTCGCGCGATTCATAAAAATGGAGATGAAGCCGGCTGCCTTCCTTTTCATACCCAAAGCAGACCAGCCTGCCGTCAAAGAGCGCAAAAGGCCCGTTGTGTTCCGCGCCGCCGAGCGGCATGCGGGTGGGCGACAGTTCCCACGTGGCGCCGCCGTCCGACGAGCGGATCATCCAGTCGCCGACGAGTTCATCCAGCATCTTCTGCGTGACCCGCTCGCTTCGCGCCTTCCACTCCGGCCGAAAGAAACTCGGGCTTGTTTCCATCCACCCTGACGAAGTGAACCAGGAAGCGATGACGGTTCCATCCGGCATCGTTGCTAACGTGCTGTCGCGGTCGTCCAACTCACTGTTATGAATCTCTTCCGGAAGCGTCCAGGTACGCCCGCCATCGCTCGACCGGCTGATCACCTCGCGACCGAACGGACAGACATGATGCTTGCGCTCCGAAGCCATGACGAGAAGATCACCACTGCCGGTGCGCGTCAGGCCGGGCCAGCCATACATCTGGCCCGGTCTGGACATCACGATGCCGGAGTCAATTACTGTTGCTTTGAGCATTCGGATGGACCTCCTGGAGCCGGCGGAGTGTAAGGCTCGCTTCGTAAAATGTGAGATTGGGGGCTGGCTTGGCTCAAGAATCAGCTGCCCCTCGGGCTACTCTCCGCCGGGAGCGCATTGGTCGATTACGGCTCAATGATGGCGTCCCTGCAATGCCGCCGAGTTATTTCGAACTCGTTTTTGGCTATACTCGCCGATCCATTACGTTACATCGGCAATTGCAACTGCGCCTCCATCATTCCGGTATTGGCGCGCAAGGTGAACTCGCACGGCAACGGGCGTTCCTCGCGCGCTCCCTTCGTCCTGTTTGCCTTACGGCCCAACGTATCCTTTACGGCAAGCCGGTCCTGCAGATGCCGCACATCCGCCTGCTGGTGGCGCAGGCTGCGGCCCGGCTCATTGCGATGAAGACGTATGCCTGCCGCGCGCTGGATTACGTCTACGCCGCCAACGCGAAGGACCGCCGTTATTTGCTGTATTGCGCGGTGCAGAAGGCGAAGGTGAGCACCGAATCTCGGCGATCTTCCATTGCCTCATCACGGACCTAAGCACTGCAACAGTTTCGTTTGAAGCCCTCGCGCCGCTTCGCGCGATCAGCCGAGTATTGCTCCGTCGCACGGTCACGCTTCCCAAATCCACCAACGATGACTGGGAGTTTGTCCTGCGCCAGGTTGTCCCAGACTGACGCGCCCAGCCACGCTGAGCGGGAAAGAAGCGGACAGGCCAATGACACAACGGCCGCTCCTCATTAAAAGCCTGCAGGTCATGGCCCGGATACTTACAACTTGAATTCCGCAAACTGCCCCAGTGAAGGCCTTATCACCACTGGCGCCGGCTCCTTCCCGAATCGATGCGGGAGATGCTAGGCTTGTGCCGCCGGCACGGTTGTGCGGCGCTGGGCGCTACCGCGAACCCCACTCCTTGCCGAACTCCTCGCATGCTCATCCAGCCTGACATGACTTCGATCCTCTCGGGCCACGACGTGGTATACGAATCGCCGCCGCTCGAAGGGTGGGAGGCATTCCCGCTGGGAAATGGCTCCTTCGGCGGCCCGCTCTGGACCACTCCTCGCGGCTGGATCTTTCAAGCCAACCACACCGATGCGTATGAACTGCCCAACTTTGAAACCGGCGGCGAGGGCGGTGCGAAGTGGATGGTCCTGCGCTCCTGCGGCCGGCTCGAACTGGAATACTCGGTCCCAAATTTCGACTGGTTGTATCTGAATGACTTTCGCGCGCGGCTGGGATTGCACGATGCGACCGCGCACTCGTCCGCCCGGACCGCCTTCGGCAGGTTCGAACTCGACGCGTTCGTGCACGCCCGCCGTCCAGTGGCGGCGCTTCACCACCGCGGGCGCTACGCCGGTGATCTCGCACAAAGCGGGGCAACCATCCGCATCTCCCTGGAGCGATGGTGGGGCAGCCGGGTTTGCGGCTGGTGGTACCACGCCGTCCAGGGCGGCGCGGGAGTTGGTTTGGGCGAGGCAAGCTGCCGCGTGGAAGGGGCCGATGCGTGTCTCGATTTTAGTTTTCGCGGCGGCCGGGTGTCGCTCCGCACTCGTGTCGTGGGGGCGGCCGCCGAGGCAAAAGTGCTTCACAGCCACCGCGCCGAGTTGACTGTCCCGGCCGCGCCGGAGCAGAACTTCACGATCCTGCTCGCCTGCGTCACCAGCCATGACAGCCCCGACCCTCCCGCCGCGGCGAAGGCGGCGCTGGACGATGCAGCAGCCGAACCGGAGCTGGCGGCCTCTCACCGGACATGGTGGGAGCAGCATTGGCAGCGCTCGTTCCTCGAGCTCTCCAACGACTACTTCGAGAACCTCTCCTACCTGCACCTGTACCTGATGGGCAGCTCGTCGCGCGGCAGGTATCCGCCGCTGTTCAACGGCGGGCTTTGGATCTGGAACCGCGACGTGCGCAACTGGGTCCATCCGCACATCTGGAACCAGCAGCAGTCGTTCTGGTGTCTGCCCGCTGCCAACCGCTGCGACCTGATGCGGCCGCTCCTCGATACGTATCACCGGCTGATGCCCGAGGCGATTGCCGCCACCAAGCGCCGTGGATTCGAGGGCATGCTGTGGATCGACCACCACGATTTTGCCGGCCGTCAGTTCGGCGAGCAGTTTCAAAGCTTCCGCGAAAACTACACGCCCGCCTCCCAACTGGCGCTGCTGTTCTGGCAGCACTACCACTTCAGCGGCGACGAGCGATACCTTCGCGAGAAGGGCTATCCCTTCATGGCCGCCGCGGGAGATTTCTACCTCGGCTTTCTTCGCTGGTTGCCGCAGGAGGACCGCTATCAGGTCCCGCTTGCGACGACGTATGAAGACGAGCGCGGGCTGAAGTTCACCGACAGCATCACCAACCTGGCGATGGCCCGCTCGCTGTTCCCGAAGCTGATCGAGGCCAGCGAGATTCTGAAGCTGGACGTCGAGAAGCGGCAGCGCTGGCAGCACGTGCTGCAGCACCTGCCTCCTTATCTGCTCAACGACCGCGACGCCGCGCGCGGCGTGACGCTCGCGAGCGGATTGGTGGACGGCAAGACCCTCCCCGACAAGGAGGACCACAACCACGGCCCGATCATGTGCCCAGTCTTTCCGGCAGGGGACCTGGGGTTGAAGGATCGAGGCACCGCGGCCTTCGACGCCGCGCAAAACACCGTCGCGACCTACTCCCCCCTGAGCCTGGCGATCACTCCGACCGCCATCGTTGCGGCGCGGCTCGGCATGTCAGAGGAGGCGGAGCGCAGGCTTGTCCGAATGGTGCGTAACCTGCAGCACTTTCCCAACGGCTGCTTCTTCAACATCGATCACTGGTACACCCTCTCGCGCCGCGCTCCCGCCGTGCTTCAGAAGCCGGCTGACTACGAGGCCTGGGCCGCGGCAGGTATCGATCTCGACCAGGTCCCGCAGTACCAGCGCGACTATCTGGACGACCGCGGCGCCGCCTTCCGAAAGGCGCTGGTGATCGCGGGGGCAAACGATGGGGTGGCCGAGCATGGTGCGGACCTTCCGGCGTGGCCGTTCTCTCAGATGGGGATGGAATCGCTGGGAAATTTCGCCGCCGCGCTGCAGGAGGTTCTGCTGCAGAGTCACGAGGGGGTCATTCGCGTGTTCCCCGCCACTCCAGCCCAGTGGGATGCCAGCTTTACCCTGGCGGCCGAGGGCGGCTTTCAGGTGAGCAGCACGCGTTCAGCCGGTGAGCAGCCGTCGTTCATACAGGTGCTGAGCCAGCGCGGGCAACCGTGCGCGGTTGCAGTGCCGTGGCCGGGCGCGACGCAGGTGCGGGACGAGCAGGGCAGGGAGGTGAAGGCCGAAGTCGCTGCCGCGGTCGTGCGCTTTGAAACACGTCCCAATGGGCTCTACACGTTGCTGCCGGCCGGTGCGCCGATGCCGAAGGAAACGACATTCCACGGCAAAACGAATCACTCGCCGAAGACGTTCTTCGAAGCGACCCTTGGCAAGCTGCGCAACTATTGAGGCGACGTCGCGCGCCACGCGGTGCTGTCAATTCATCTCCGCAAACGCCCCCTCGCGCTTGCTGCATAGCCTGATTAATTCCATCTCCCACTTGGCGACGGTCGCCCGGAGTTCCACGACCATCGATTGCGCAAACACGATCGCCACCTCCTGCCGTCGCGCCTCCATCGTTCCACTACGCTTCATGAAAGCGTCGATTTCTTTGTCTGATGATTCCATGGCCATCTCTCCTCCAACTTTCTCGAGTATTGGCCCGCCGTCGGGCGTCACGTTCAGATGCCCTTCACCCGCGCGTTCCCCCGCACACAGCCGCCCGCTTCCAGGCGGATCACTTCCCCGACGTATTTCTCGTCCACGCGACGGCGCCCCTTCGCCTCCTTCTCCGGATTCATCCGCGTCACGTTCACCGTTGAATCATCCGGCTTGCGGTAGACGCAGCTCCCATGAACCAGCGCCGCTGAAGCCGAGAACCAGGCATGAGTCGTTTCCATAGGTCGCTCCTTGCTCGGCGTGGGGGCCCCGCGGCGTTACAACGCGGCGCGGCAGGCTCTTTGGGCGACACCAACTCCTTTGCCTGCGCCAATTCAGGCTCGCGCACCGTGTCGACGATGTTCAGGGCATAGTCTTGAATATCCTCAACTAGTGGTTCACGCGTCATTGAGGCTCTCTTCCGGTAAGGTTCTAGGCTCCAGTCGTGCTCGTCGAGCAACCGTCGCTTCGCGATAAGGACCTCGCGTAGCCCCTCACGAGCCCCAATGCGGTGCCGGTGTCTTTTTGATCGACCAGAATCAAAATCATTTGTTCCCGTAAAGACTCGGGGCCGACGGGGGGACTTAAATCGTACGCGAAGCCAAACCAGAGCGTAATGGTCCGAATGACGGAATGGGTCGCTGGAAGCCGGGGGCTATCGGGCTTGCCAAATGCTCAAGTCTGAAACTCCCGCGCTGCGCTCCGGCAACAACAGGGCTAACGAGTCGCGCGATGGCGCGGGAGGCGTACCTCAAAGAACTTTCATGCTGCTCAAGAGCATTTGACACGATTTCGCGTTGCCCTCGAACGTGAAGTAGATCGGGCTGTCGGTCACGCTCAGCGTCTTGACATCGATCGGGTTGCCCATGATGTCAAAGAAGCTCAGCCCTTCGGCAGGGGCCAGTGTTAGCAGTGGTTCCGCCCGGCCCCAGAGGAAGCCGACGGAGCTGCCGCCTTTCTGAAAGACGTGCACCTGCAGCCGCTCGTCGAGCGGCACGGAGCCGTGATACTTCGCCCCGTCGAGGTAGTGGCTGGCGACACAGAGCGCCACGCCATTGGCGCGCAGGCTGCCGTCGAACTCCGTCAGTTCTTTGCCGCTGCCGAAGCGCCTGGTCGGCTGTGATGGACCGGAGTTGACGAATCGGCCGAAGTAGTGGAAATACTTCTCCATCCGGGCAACCGACATCGACAACAGGTAGTTTTTCAGGCTGCCGACGGTCTGCGCTCTGACTTCCTTCTGAATGCTCTCCCAGTAACCCTTTTGCCGGAATTGTTCATACTCCGGCAGTGTGGTGAAGAACGTGGGGCAGGTCGATCCGGTCTCGGTGTTCCAGCCCGGCTTGTTGTATTTCTTCAGCAGCGCGGCGAATGGCGCAAATTCACCCAGATCGTTCCCGGTGTAAATGTGAAGGCTGAGCACGTCGACCTTCTCGGGGCCCACCGTTTGAAGCATTGTCTCGTAATACTCCGGATAATATCCGCCGCCGGAGCCGGCGACGACCTTGGCCTGCGGATCGGCCCGGCGGGCGTTTTCAATGGCGATCTGGAGCAGTTGGGCGTACTCCTGGGGCGTGTAGGCGGCGTTGGGCTCGTTCTCGATCTCCCAGTACTTCACCGTTCCTTTGTAGCGGTTTACCAGCTCGTAAATGAATTTTCCCCAAGCCGTCATGTAAACGTCTTTCTTCTCCCAGGGCACGCCGGTCCCCATCCTCGGCCTATAGGATGGCCAGAGCCATTTCTGGTTGCCTTTGACGTCCCAATCGATATTCAGCGGCTGGAGCACCACCATCATCCCGGCCCGCTCCGCCGCGGCGATTTCCTCGTCCATGAACTCGTACTTCCCGGGCTCTCGCTCGATCCGCGCCCACCGGGCCAGGAACTTGGAGAGGACCCAGTTAAAGTTGGCCCGTTTGAGAATCGCCAGTTGTTTATCCTCGAAGGCGGCGTCAACTCCGATCGTTCCCTCCACGTACTTGGTTTCCAGGTGCGAGTTGGCCGGCACCACCGAATAAACCATCTCCGAGCTGCTGTCGCCCGCGGAAAAGAGCACGCGGAAAAGCCCCCTCGTCGCGGGGAGAGTCAGAGCGACCCGGCCGCGGTTGGCGGAGACCGGAACTTGTTTCTGGCCCTTGTCGATCTCCCGGCTCCAGTAGTCAATCACACGATAGTCCACCATCGCCCGCGGCTTGCCCGAGGTGTCGTGAACGAGCAGGTCGACGCTGCTGACCTGACCTTCATAGAAGATGTTGCCCAGCGTCGAGCAGACGTATCCGACCTCCGTCGGATTGCCGGGCTGGAATTTTGTGAGCTTTCCGTTCTGCAACTGCACCGCGTCCAGCCAGACCGTCGCCGGCCTTTTGGACTCGATCGAGAACTTCAGGCTATAGAGAAAGCCCGCCAGTGCCTGCACATCGGCGGTGACGGAGTACTGCTGCCATTGGTCGGTCAACTCGACCGACTTGGTCAGCGGCGTGTTGGCGTCACCCTTTAAGTCCTCGGTGACGCCGTTGAGCCTGGCGTGCAGCCTCGCGCCGGGCTTGTCCGCCTTGGCATGGAACGAGAGCGTATAGGAGGCCGGCGGGAGACGATAATTCCTCGTCTCGAGAATTGGTTCCTCGGTGCCGTCGTGCCGCTGCGGTCCGCTCCCCGGTTTCATCACCCGCTTGAAGCTGGACTGGCCCTCGGCGGCGGTGGCGTCATCCAAGTTCTCCGGGCCATAAGCGCCGGACACGCCAAATGGCTTACCCCAGGGAAACAGCCCCACCTCGAAGCTGCCGTTGTCTAGGTAATTGCCCTTTCGGGCCGGCGGTTTCTCCACGGGCACGGTCTCCAGAATCTCGCCGGCCTTGATGGGGATTCTGTTCGCGTCGGTCGTCAGGAATACGCCTTGGACGATATAGTACTGTTCCTGCTTCTTCGCTGTGTCCGCCACGATGTCGCTGGGAAAGTAGCGCAGTACGATCTGCTTGAATTGGGTGTTGGGCTCGAACAACGCGCCGGGCGTCCAGTCGAACCGCTTGATCTCCACAGGCCGTGTCACGTCCGACACCGTCGCCTCCATTCTCCCCTCGTAGAAGTTCTTGACAAACAGGCGATAGGCCGGCCCATAGGGGAGCGGCTTGTCCAACTTGATCACGAACTCCTTGGGCGCGGGCAGCGGGCCGGTCCCGGAATAGTTGAAGCTCACCATCGCACCGCCGATGCCCTGCCAGTCGTTCGGATCTTTGGATCCCTCGAACTTCCCCTGCCCGTCGCCCGCGAACGGCCAGAGCTCCTGACCTTTCCACATCCGGCTAAAGGTGAAATTCGCGGGCGCGATCTCGCCCTGGCCGGAGGGCGCTGTCGGGGGCGCCTGGGCCGCGGCGCTGGACACGACGAAAAGCGTCAGGAAAACAGAGGCGAGTTGTTTCCGCATGAACGGATTCCTTCCTGCACGGGCTGGTCGGAACTGTCGACGTAGTTGCGGTAGACCTTCGTAGCCAGGCCGCGCTCCAGCCGTATGTCTGACCGTCCCGCGGTCAGCGAAGGTTTCACCCAAATCCACGTTGCGCCCGGGCCACCGCGTCCCTGAGATCCATCGAGTGCCGCCCCGGGAGGGTTTTCATGCGCCTGTCTACCCCGTGCGTCCCGCGAGGCTGGCGATGACCACCGTCAGGTCGTGCGGATCGACCGGCTTGGGCACGTGCACCTGGAAGCCCGCGAGCAGGGCCTGGCGTCGGTCTTCCTCGTGGACGAACGCCGTCAGCGCCACCGCCGGGAGGTCGCGGGCGGTGTAACCGGCTTTGCGCACTTGGCGCATCAGGTCGAAACCGTCTTCACCGGGCATGCCAACATCGCTGACCAGCACCTGCGGGTTCACCTTCGGCACCAGTTGCATCGCTTCGGCGGCGCTGCCCGCCGCCGTCACCGTTGCCCCGGCCTGTTCCAGCACCTTGGTGAGAAGCCGCCGGGCATCGGCCTCATCGTCCACCACCAGCAGGCGCAGGCCGTCGAGGCGCACGACGGGCAGGCCGGAAGGGGCGGCATCTTCCGATTCATCCCCCGCTCCCGGCTCGCCGCCGCTCTCGTCAGGGAGGGCGCGGACGGCTCGGATGGGAAGGCGGACGGTGAAGGTCGAGCCGCGCCCCTCGCCTTCGCTGTGCGCTTCCACCGTCCCGCCGTGCATTTCCACCAGTTGTTTGACGATGAACAGCCCCAGCCCCAGTCCGCCGAATTTTCGCCGCGTGCTGCTGTCGGCCTGCCGGTAGCGCTCGAAGACGAAGGGCACAAGCTCCGCAGACATCCCTTGACCCGTGTCGCTCACCCGGATTTTCACCGCGGACTGCTCGCGCGACAGCCGGACGCTCACCGTTCCGCCCTTGGGCGTGAACTTGACGGCGTTGGACAGCAGGTTCCACACGACCTGCTGCATCCGCACCGCATCGCAGAAGGCGCGATTGGCGGCGGGATCAAGCTCCGTCTTCAGCGTGATGTTCTTCGCCTCCGCCGCCGCGCGCACCACGTCGAGCCCCGCCTTGACGACTTCCGTCAATTCGCTTGGCTTGGTCTCCAGCCGCATCTTGCCCGAGATGATGCGGGACACGTCCAGCACGTCCTCGATCAATTGCACCTGCATCCGCGTGTTGCGGTCGATGACGTCCAGCCCCTCGTGCCAGTCCGCCTCTTCGCACCCTTCGGCCCGCAGAATGCTCATCCAGCCGACGATGGCGTTGAGCGGCGTACGCAGCTCGTGGCTGAGCATGGCGAGGAACAAATCCTTGGAGTGGTTGGCGGCTTCGGCCTCCTGCTTCGCCTCGCGCTCGTGGGCCTCGCTCCGGCGCAGCGCCTCCTCGGCCCGCTTGCGTTCCTGAGCCTCGGTGTCTCGAGAGATGATGATGGCCGCGGCGTGTGTCAAAATGCCGGCCAGTTCCAGGTCGCGCGGCCCGGCGTCGCGCGGCTCCCTGAAGTACATCGCAAACGTACCCACGACTCTGCCCGCGTAAGTCTGGATCGGGAAGGACCAGCAGGCGCGAAAATCGTGCTCCTGTGCTATGTGCAGCCACGGCTCCCACAGCGGGTCCTCGGTGACATCCCTCACGATCACCGGGCGCCCCAGATACGCGGCCATGCCGCACGATGGAGAGTTCGGGCCGATCTCAAGCCCGTCAACGCAGCGGGCATAGGACTCGGGCATGACCCCCGCCCCCGCAACGGGATGCAGACAGGCGCCGTCGGCATCGACGATGAAGAAGGCCGCTCGGGCGTCGCCGCCTCCTTGTCCCATGGCGGTGCGGGCAAGAATCTGGAGCGATATTGCAATCGAAGCGCCATTGACAGCCGCCTCAAACGCCTCCTTTTGCCCGGCGAGGCGGGCTTCGCTCTCCCGCAGCTCGGCGGTGAGTTTCTCCGCCTCGCCCGTCAGTTCATGCTGCCGGACCCCAAACACCAGCAGCGCCTCGTTGATCGCGGCGGCTGCCTTGCGGAAGGTCGAGACCTCGGTCGCGTCCGTCACCTGGATCATGACCCCCACGGGCTTCTTCGCCCCCCCCGCAGGCTCGCTCACCGGGCCCAAGATCGCCCACACCCGGTACGACCAATGCGTGGTCATCGCCCCCCCCTCTCCCTCCAGAGCGCCCCGGCCGTGCTCCTGCTCGGCGAGCACTTCGGGCGTCCCGGTGGCGAAGACGCGGTCCAGGAGCGGGGCACAGCCGTTGGCCATCCCCTCGGGCACCGCCTCCGCGAAGGGGCGCCCCATCAGGTGGTGGTCCTCTGTCCCGAGAAGCTGGTGGAACGCCCGGTTCGCGTAGCGCACGATGTGGGTCGGGCCCTCGACCGCGACCATCGGCTGGGGCGACCGCTCGGCCAGGAACCGGCATAGCTGAGGGAACTCCGGTGGCTGCTCCCAACCGGCGTGTTGTAGTTTCGCTTCCATGCCGTGATCGCTTCCGCCGGTGGCGTACGACGCCCCCGGCGCCTACTACCGATTCTTGGTCAGGTCGTCCATCGATCCCGCGATGCTCGCCAGCCCCTGATCCCACGGGCCGGGGATGCCGGTGGTCAGCCCGCGGTAACCCTTGAGGCGCTCGCCGATGACGATCCCCTTGTTGGTCACCTGGTACTCGCGCAGGTCGATCGAGTGCTTGCCGCTGCGCATCTTGACGATCATCAGCATCCGGCGGAGCTGGCCGTCGATCGACACATAGCGGAGGCGCATGATGTCGTCGGAGAGGAACGAGATGCCGAAGTTGGAGAGGCCCATCGAGGTGAAGTCCTCCTCGATCTCGACCGTCGAGATGATGGTCACGCCCAGCCGGGTGAGCGCGACGATCATGCGATAGAGCGATTCGCGGAAGTCGGTGCGGAAGCCGGGCGCCAGGGCCAGCTCGAAGCCCACCAGCGAGTCGATCACCAGCCGCTTGGCCTTGACCCGCTTCACCGCGGCCACGACCTCGTGCACCGTCTCGTCCACCGAGAGGTCCAGGGGCCGCAGGTAGATGATCTCCAGCGTGCCGTCCTTGAGGGCCGCGTCGATGTTGAGGCCCAGCTTGGCCCCGCGGGCCGCGTACTCGTCGGGGAGCTCCTCGAAGACGGCAACGACCCCCGGCTCGCCCTTCCTGATCCCCTCGGCGATGAAGTGGGCGCCCAGGATCGACTTGCCTGACCCCGAGGGTCCGCCGAGCAACATGCTGTGCCCGGAGGGGATGCCCCCGCCCAGCATCTTATCGAGTTCGGGGACGCCGGTACCGAGCCGGCGCGTGCCCTTCTTCTTGTCGGCGGGCCCGGTGAGGCCGAAGGTCCGCGGGAAGGCCTGCACCCCGTTGCCGGTGATGCGGAAGGTGTGCAGCCCGGGCACCGATTCCTGGCCGCGCAGCTTCATGACCTGCATCTTGCGCACGATGGAGCTGCGCTCGACCGTCTGGTAGAGCCAGAAAAGCCCGTCGGCGACGGTGAAGACGGGGTTGTCGCGGATCTCCTCCTCGGCGTACTCGCCGATCAGGAACGTGGTCGCCTGCCAACTGGTCAGGTGCAGGGCCAGGCGCTGCACGAAGCCTTGGAGCTCCACCTCCCCGCCCCCGCCCCCGCCCCCGCCACTCCCACCTCGGGCCTTGCGCACCACGGTGCGGAATGAATCCACCACCACGATGCCGGGGCCGATGGCCTCGACCTGCTTGACGATCTCGGCCAGCACCGCGTCCAGGTCCTGCTCCAGCACCAGCTCGCTGAGGTTGACAAAGCGCACGGCCTTATTCAACTTGGCCTGGTCGAAGAAGCTGTACTGCTGCTGGTAGCGGAGCATCTTGATCGCCGGCTCGCCCAGCACGGTGAAGTACAGCGCGGGCCTGGCCGGGGTGGCGTTGGCGAACATGATCTGGTGGACAAGGGTGGTCTTGCCGCACCCGGGGGATCCCGCAATGATGTTGAAGGAGAACTCGGGCAGCCCCCCGCCCAGGACTTCGTCCAGGCCGGGCACGCCGGTCTTGAGTTTGCGGATGACGACTCTGGTATGACCGCTCATGGTGTGTCCTTGGTTCTTGAACGAAGTGCGCCCGCGGGCACATCCGGCCAGGCGCTGCGCAGCAGTTGGAGCGTGAGCGGCTCGCCGATGAAAATGACCAGGAGATCCAACAGCTGGGCCACGAGGACCTGGCCCCCCGCCCCCTCACTCGCCCCCGTGCTTGACTCGCCGCGAACCTTCTCCAGCCCCGCCAGAGAACCGTCCTCGAGGACCTGCACGGCCGCGAGCGAATGCTCCTGCGCCTTGGCGAGCGTCAACGCCCGCGTCAGGAGAGACCGGAAGCCCGCGGTCCCCGCGAAGGCCGTGAGAACCTCGCGCAGCCCCTCACAGACCCGCACCGCGTGATCCGCGGGGCTCGCCGCAGTCCCGCCGCTCCCCCTACCTCCAGAGTTCTTTCCGCGAGCCGCCTCAAGGGCGAACAGCCCGCGTGCCAGATCGAGTGATGTGGGAGAAGCCGAATTCATCGAGCGCACCTTTCAGCGCAGAGACCCATCCAGGCCGCGGGTGGCCGCAGGTTCGAGCCGCGACGCAGAACAAAGAGTTCCGGCCCCTCCCGCGCCCGTGAAGATACATTTTCCATAGGGCGACATTCTACCGCAATCCCTCCTACGATGTCTGAAGGGCCGCCAGGTCTGGGGGACAGATCGTAATGCAACTTTTGCATCGCCTTTGGAAGTTCGGCTTCGTCGTGTGTATTCTTGTGAAAAATAACCAAGGAGCCGACCATGCGCGCGCAGAGACACGAATCGATGAAGAGTCGTGAGGTGTTGCAGTGGGTCTGGGTCGGCGTGATTCTGGCTGGCGTGGCGGCCGTCGTGGCCGCATGCTCCATGTCCAAAGACGACCGCGCGGGCAGCGCAGCGGTTTCTGCGGCAAACACCGCTCCCCCCGCCGGGTACGATCGCGAAATCCAAGACTACGCCAAGCGAATGCTCGAAGAAGGGAGACATACGTTTCGCTTCGACACCTTCGGCTCCGAGGAATTCTGGGGCGGCAAGGTGCGGCTGCACGAGGCCATCGCCGGCGAGAAACTCGGCGGCGTCGGCAAGGGCGTCAGCCCGAAGGCCGCGCTCGCGCTTGGCTTGAAGGTCGATGCCGAGGCGCTTCCGGCCGATCTCGTCGCCAGGATCAAAGCCAACCAGGTCGATATGGATGATCCGGCGACCACCGCCGCGCTGTTGAAACTGAACGCCGTCGTCGGCGTGACCGGGTTCTTTAATCCCGACGGCAAACTTCGATCGATGGGCATCCAGTGCGCGATGTGTCATTCAACGGTCGATGATTCGTTCGCCCCCGGCATCGGCAAGCGCCTCGATGGCTGGGGCAACCGCGATCTCAACATCGGTGCGATCGTGGCCACCGCGCCCAACCTCCAGCCATTCAGCGAGCTGCTTGGCGTCGATGTGGAGACGGTCAAGAGCGTGCTGAACAGTTGGGGACCCGGCCGGTATGACGCGGAGTTGAATACGGACGGCAAGGCCAAGCGGCCCGACGGAAAGACCGCCGCGACGCTGATGCCCTCAGCCTTCGGTTTGGCAGGCGTCAACCAGCACACCTGGACCGGCGGATGGGGCACCGTCACGTATTGGAACGCTTACGTCGCCAACACCCAGATGCACGGCAAAGGCACCTTTCATTGATGCACGCCTTAACGACGCCGAGCAGTACCCGGTCGCCGCGAAAGCCGGCTGGGGACACAAGCGCGATGAGGTCGATCTGATCACATCTAAGCTGGCGGCCCTTGACTTCTACCAGCTCGCGATGCCGACGCCCAAAGCGCCCGAAGGCAGCTTCAACAGGGACGCCGCGGCGCGCGGACAGGGATTGTTCAACGGCGCGGCCAAGTGCGCCACGTGCCATGTCCCGCCGCTGTACACCGAGCCCGGTCACAACCTGCACACGGCCGAGGAAATCGGCATTGACGACTTCCAGGCCAGCCGCGGGCCTGCGCGCAGCTACGTCACGACGCCGCTTCGGGCGCTCTTCGACACTCAGAAAATCCATAAAGGCGGCTTCTACCACGACGGGCGTTTCGCCGCGCTCAACGACGTGGTCGAGCACTACAACGGCTTCTTGAAACTGCGGCTCAGCGACAAAAACAAAGCGGATTTGATCGAGTATTTGAAATCCCTTTAATCGGAGAAGTCCGCCGACGCCTTGCGCCGGGCGATCGAGCTTCGCCCAAGCAATCCGCTGCCGCATGAACCTGGGATTACGGTTCACATGCCGCTTAGGACAGCAGGCCGCGAGCCTTCAAAAGGGTTTGTGCTTTAAGAATCAGGACGCAGCTCGCTCCGTGCGTGATCTGGCCGGTCATGACCCGATGAAGAGCTTGCGTAAACGGGAGTTTGACCACCGAGAGAACCTCGCCGGGCTCAAGATGTTGCGAAGTCGCCTTGAGGCCGAGAGCGACGAACATAAAATTCGGGGACGAGATCACAGTGGTGAAGGGATCGATCCTGCCCGCATCAAGCCACTCGTGGGCCTGTAAGCCAAGCTCCTCGTCGAGTTCCCGTTTCGCGGCACTGAGCGGCTCCTCGCCATCGTCAATGACGCCGCCCGCTACCTCCAGCGACATCCGTCCGACACCATACCTGTACGCGCTGGTAAGAAATGTTTGAAGGTCTTCGGTGATTGGTAGTACCGACGATCCTACCTTCATCGTGACCACACCAAAAATTCCCTCCTGTCCACCCTGCCGAAGGACCCGATCTTCACGGACCGATATCCATCGATTCCGATACACCTCTTTCCTCGAGAGCACCTTGAATGGCGATGCCCCTTCCGGCTTGTCCGTTTCCTGGGTCATTCGATTACTCTATCACGTGAAGGCCCTTCTTCTGCGTCGGCCTTGCCGGGCGGGCAACGAATCCGGGACCATGAATCCAGCACAGGAAATTCTGCTCTTACCCCTGCCGCGAACACTTGAACGTAAAAACGGGAACTGCGCCCAGACCAAACCAATCGTTTCGATCGATCCGTCGCTCGCCAAACCGCAGGGTTATCGGCTGTCGATTACTCCCCAGGACATCCGCATCCGGGGCCATGACCCGGCCGGCGCGTTTTACGGCGAGCAGACGTTCAAACAGCTTTCGCGGCAGTTCGGGAAAAATGTGCCATGCATGGAAATCGAGGATTGGCCGGACTTCCCGGTGCGCGGCGTCGTGTTGGATATCAGCCGCGACAAGGTTCCGACGATGCAGACCCTGTACGCGCTGTTAGACGAGTTGGCTCAGATGAAGGTCAATCAACTCCAGCTCTATACCGAACACACTTTTGCCTACTCGCAGCATCAGCAGGTGTGGGAACACTCCAGCCCGATGAGCACCCATGAGGTTCGCGACCTCGATCGATATTGCCGAAAGCTGTTTATCGACCTGGTTCCGAACCAGAATTCGTTCGGCCATATGGAGCGGTGGCTCAAGTTTGATCGCTACAAGCCCTTGGCGGAGGCGCCGAACGGATTCACCATGCCGTGGGGAATGTTCTGGGACGGGCCGTTCAGTTTGTGCCCATCGGATCCGCGGAGCATTGAACTGTTGCGCGGGTTGTACGATGAGTTGCTGCCGAACTTTTCGAGCAGCTTATTCAATGTCTGCTGCGACGAGACGTACGACGTCGGCCAGGGCAGGAGTAAGGTCGAAGCACCGAAGTGCGGCGCCGCCCGGCTCTACGTGGAATTCCTGAACAAGGTGAACGACCTGGTGAAGAGTCACCGCCGGACGATGATGTTCTGGGGCGACATTATTCTGCACAACCCGGAACTGATCGGCGAATTACCAAGGGATGTGATCGCCCTGGAATGGGGCTATGAAGCGGATCATCCGTTCGACAAGGAAGGCAGGGTTCTCCACGATGCGGGGATTCCGTTCTATGTCTGCCCTGGCACGAGCAGCTGGGCGTCCATCGCCGGGCGATCGGACAACGCGGTGGCCAACCTTGCCAATGCGGCGGAAAATGGGCTGAAGCACGGGGCCATCGGATATCTCATTACCGATTGGGGCGACTACGGACACTTGCAGTACCAGCCGATCAGCTACGTCGGCTTTGCTGCGGGGGCGGCGTATAGCTGGTGTTTCGAGACGAACAAAAACATTCCATTGCGCGACGTGTTGAATCTCCACGTGTTCCGCGACCACGCAGGCGCGATGGCGAAGGTGGCCTGGGACCTGGGCAACGTCTATCAGACGCTGAAACTGGTCGGCAATGCGTCGTCCCTGTTCCGGGTTTTCATCCCGTCCTCCGCGAGTTCCAGCGGGGTGGAGGACATCACCCGCGCGAGTCTCGACGCGGCCCAGAATGCCATCGACAACGCAATGGCCCCGATCGATTCGGTGAAGATGGACCGGCCCGACGCCAACCTGGTGATCGATGAGTTCAAGAACGCCGCGGCCATGCTCAAGCACGCCTGCCGGCGCGGGCGCTGGCTTCTGGATTGCCAAGCCGAAGATCGCGGTGCTCTGGCGGCTGAGTTGCGGCGCGTCGTGGCCGAGCACAGATGTCTATGGCTCCTCCGCAACCGCCCCGGCGGATTGCCCGATAGCTGCCGGCGGATGGAGGAATATCTGCCGCAGTATATCGCCGGCACCCCGCCGCCAACGCCCAAACCCGGCGGGATGTATTAATTCACTAACAAGTGAGCGCAACCGCTGAGGTTGCGAAGCAGCGCAGTGCGCCAGCGCATGACCTTGCACAGATTACAAAACCATCACCACGACGACATGGAAGGCGCGATGCAAATCAGAAACCGCATTTCTCACCCCTTAAAACCCAGATTGACTTCAGCAACCGACCATCGCCCGACCATCACAACCCCAATCCACACTCATCAGCCATCCACAGAGGAACCGGAAGACACACGTCTCCCGCCGTCTGCACACTGCCCGCTCACCACCCATTCGCCAAACCGAAACCCTTCCCCCGCCGGTCCAGATCCAACGGGCCGAATCCGTGTTAAGATCCCCGCGTACTGCCTCACTGCCGCCCGTGAATGTAATCCAACAAATCCAGGGTCACCGGATCCTCGTTGTTCCGCTGCGCTTCAGCGTGCATCCGCGCGGCCAAGTCATTCGCGTCCACCACGACACCCGCGCGCACCACGCGCTCGACCGAACCGATATCGTCGATGCACGCCAGCGGGTCGCCGCGCACCGCAAGCAGGTCGGCGTCAAACCCCGGCGCGATCCGCCCTGCTTTGTCCGCAACCCCCAGCACCCGCGCATTGACCGATGTCGCGGCCCGCAGCGCATCGATCGGCGCGAGCCCGGCATCGACAAACATCGATAATTCATCGTGCACGCTGAAGCCCGGCACCAGGTGCGGGAACGGCGTATCCGTGCCCACCGCGACCGTCACGCCACGCTCGTGAGCGCGCCGCATAAATCGCTTGAGGTGCGGCATCGCGGCTTGAAACCGCAGCCGTCCGTCGGGGTCGCCGAAGCGCGAGAGGTATCGCTTCCACACGTCAAGATGGCACGGGTGAACAAAGCGGCGCCTGGCATCGTGGAGAAACGCGTGATCGAGGATTCGCCCGAGGCGGTCCCACACGACAAACGTCGGATCGATCGCGACACCCCGCTCCAGCAGCAAATCAATGAACGCGTCGTCCTGCTCCCGCGTCGCCGGGCCCCACGCTACCGTGCAGCGGTCGAGGTGTTCGATGCAATCGACGCCCGCCCGGCAGGCCGCCGCGCCGTCGACCATCCCGAGATGTGCGGCAACGCGCTTGCCGTGGCGGTGCGCCTCGTCGACCCCGGCCGTGAACATGTCCAGCGCCAGCGCCGCGTACAGTTTGATCTGATCCACGCCGCGCGCCGCATGATGGCGGATCGATTGACGCAGCGCCGCCTCGTCGGCGTTCAAGCTCCCCATCCGCGGCCAGTGCGGCCTGGCGTTATGCAGCTGACCGCAGCAGACGATCGCCGGCCCGAGCGTCGGGTCGTCGGCATGGCGTTGGCGCGTCGCGAGGATCCATTCGAGGTCGTTGCCGACGTCGCGCACGCTCGTCACCCCCGCCGCAAGAAAAGCCGGCCCCATCGGCGTGCAATAGTGCACGTGCGCATCCATCAAGCCCGGCATCAGCGTGCAACCGGCGAGCTCGATCCGTCGCAGCCCCGCCGGCAGTTTCTCCACCGCCGGCACCGCCGCGATCCTCCGCCCCTCGACAATCACCGCGTGCCCATGCAGCGGGCCATCGGCGACGCCGTCCCACACCCGATCGGCGATCAGCGCGAAGGCGTTCATCGCCCAGCATGATACCTGCGATCAAATTCGATTGATCAAGATCCTACAATTTCGCAACCCGACTGACTTTCTCCACGCCCGACCGCGGCGCGGTGTGGAAATGCGCAGCGCCGCGTGTCACTTCAGCTCGTGACCGTGACCGCGCCTCGACTTGGCGAACCCATACTCCGCGAACACGTCCAGCGCGTGCTGGCGTTTCGCCGCGAGGCTGATGTCGGTGCGGCGAAACTGCAGGTGGATCGCGTGCTCCGCGGCCCGCATCTTTACCGCCAGCGTTGGCAGATTCGCCGCGCTCGGCGGGATTCGGATGACGCCCTCGGCGCTCGCATGGATGATATCGCCCGGCCGGATCGTGACGCCGCCGACCTCGACCGGCTTGCCGGGGTTCGTCAGCCGCAACTCAGTGTGATGGATCGTCGTCCCGCGGCAGTAAGCCGCGAAGGGGATCGTCAGCAGTCCCGCCACGTCGCGCACGCCGCCGTCGGTCACGACCCCCGCGCACCCGACCGAGTACAGCAGCTTGGCCATGCCATCGCCCAGCACGCATTCGTGCCCCGGCCGCGAGCCGATCGCCTTCACCACCCACACGCTCGGCACGCCACCGGACAGCATCTCCTCGAGCTGCCGCCAGAACGGCTCCATCTCGCCGACGTTGTCCGGCGTCGAGCTGTCCATCTCCACCGTCACCGCCCGGCCCACCGTCGGACCCAGCCCCGGCGTCACCGAGCCGATCTCCCCCGACAGGTAAAACTCATGCGCCGCAATCGGCTCGACATACGCCAGCGTGTTCGCGAGCAACGCCGTATCGAACTCGCGCAGCTCCGCCATCAGGGAACCCAGCGATGCTGCCGACATGCTTTCCATTTCTCGCCTGTCTCCAGGCGGCGGGTAGGGCGAGCCAATGAGAGGAGTCTCAGCCCGTTCTCTTACGGGCCTTCGATCACGATTTACCTTCCTAGGATACCCGCCGTACGCTCCCCCCACAGGCACATCGTTCTGAGAGTCCCGGCCCGAATGACCAACCATCGCCACGCCCCCCCCTGCAACACGCGAATCAACCCAGAAACCGCCTTCTCACCCTCAAAAACCCATCTCGACTCCATCCACCGACCATCGCCCGACCATCCCCACCCCAATCCACCTCCATCAGCATTCCACACCCGGCCCATCAGCCACCCATCTCCCCACCGCCCGCACCCCGCCCGCGCCCCATCCGTCCGCCGTCCGCTTGCCAACTCAATCCATCCACCCGCCACCCCCGATCCAGCCCGTGCCAGCCATGAATTTCGAACGCAACCCGAACAAACGTGACCGCGTCCGTAGGGGCGGGTTTCAAACCCTGGGTTTGAAACCCGCCCGCTCCGCCGCCCCATTCGCGGCGGGTTCTCAATCCGCCCGCACCGCGGGCTCGACACGCGATGGAGCGAGGGACTATTCTTCGCGTCAAAGAGGACTACGCCGTGAGGGGCGGCAATCGCCCGTTTTCAAATCAGCCGCCGGGAAACGATGACCACTCGACCAACTTATGGTCCGCACAACCCGCACCCGCTGTCGCAGATGCGGACGGAATTGGTGTGGGAAGGGAAGTACGATGAGTACGGCAACCGCCGCGAGGTGGACGTGGCCGGGCTTTCGATGCCCCTGCAGAAGATCGAGACGATCGACCAGCCCCGCTCCGAGGCCGACGCCGCCGGGCAGCTCGATATGTTCGAGAAGAAAAGTCCCCGCCGCGACGACTTGGGCAACCGCCTCATCTGGGGCGAGGGTCCCCAATCCCGATGCATCGGGATTGGGGTCCCCGACAACAAGCTCCCATGAGAATCCCACCGCACGCACAGGTCAACGAGCGCAAGATATACGACTATCTCCTCGCGCGGCATGCTCGTGACGATAAGAGCGCCTTTCTGGCCCAGGCGGGATTCAACCGCGCCACCGGTGAACGCCTCCGAAGTGCAATCGTAACGCTTTCCACTTCAGTCGAGGCCGTTCCGGGCCAGACCACCCCATACGGGAAGAAATGGCTCGTTTCGGGTACAATCACTGGGCCCAACGGGCGGAACCTGAGCGTCAGGCTCGTCTGGATTGAACGCCTTGACGATGGCAAGTTCCATTTCGTCACGCTCGTCCCCATCATCGGAGCCGCGCCATGAGACCAGAACCCTTCGCCGAAGTTGAGATCATCCAGGACGATGCCACGCAACATCTACATGCGGGGCAGCGGGGGTATCTTTTGGAGTGGGTACCCCATCCGCATGGCGGTGAAGACGGCGCGGTTATTGAGCTGCACGATCCATCCGATCGATCCGATCCCACCGTCATTGTTCCTCAGTCCTACGTGCGAGCCGTCGCGGACGCCGCAGTCAAGACCGAGACGCGTGCCAACAAACGCGCGAGTTGATCGGGCGGGGGGAGAACTTCGCACATGCACCAACCTGCCGAAGGGAATGGGGCCAAGCCGGCGGGCAAGGGGCCAGTCTACGGCCCGCACAACCCGCATCCGCTGTCGCAGATGCGGACGGAATTGGTGTGGGAAGGGAAGTACGACGAGTACGGCAATCGCCGCGAGGTGGACGTGGCCGGGCTTTCGATGCCGCTGCAGAAGATCGAGACCATCGACCAGCCCCGCTCCGAGGCCGACGCCGCCGGGCAACTGGACATGTTCGAGCGGAAAACCCCCCGCCGCGACGACTTGGAGCAACCGCCTCATCTGGGGCGACAACAAGCTCGTCATGGCCTCCCTGCTGAAGGAGTTCACGGGGAAAGTAGACCTGATCTACATCGGGAAAGTCTTACAGCGGGTCGCGTTGCTGGACGGTGAATGACCGTCCTCTTACGATCCGCCGCACGGCAGCCAGAGGATGAGGTCAGGTATGGCAGAACGACGCGCGGCGGCGACAAGGCTCGCGTCCCAGCCGATCATTCTGCCGGAGCGCATTGAGAGCCGGATTCTTCTGATTCGCGGGCAAAAGGTGATGTTGAGCTTCGATTTGGCGTCGCTTTACGACGTGCCGGCGAAGCGTCTGAACGAGGCGGTGAAACGGAACCGGGAACGCTTTCCGCTGGATTTCATGTTCCAACTCTCGAAGCAGGAACATGCTAACTTGAAGTCGCAAATTGCGACTTCAAGTTGGGGCGGCGCCCGCCGCGCCCGGCCCTACGCCTTCACCGAAGAAGGTGTGGCCATGCTCTCCACCGTCCTGCGCAGCGACACCGCTGTCGCCGTCAGCCTTCAGATCATGCGCGTCTTCGTCCGCCTGCGCCGGTTGCTGGCGACGCACGAACCCCTTCGCCGCAAGCTCCAGGCCCTGGAGCGCAAGCTGGCGGACCATGACGAGAAATTTGCCGTCGTTTTCGACGCCATCCGCCAGATGCTGGAACAGCCCGCCGCACCGCCCAAGTCGCGCATCGGATACAGCACCGAGGCCAAGCCGTGACGCACAGCCGCGCCGCAACCAACGACGGAACAGACGCCATGCACCAACGCGCTCCGAATGGGACCAAACCCGGTCCGACCAGTCTCAAGTACGGCCCGCACAACCCGCATCCGCTGTCGCAGATGCGGACGGAATTGGTCTGGGAGGGCAAGTACGACGAGTACGGCAACCGCCGCGAGGTGGACGTGGCCGGGCTTTCGATGCCGCTTCAGAAGATCGAGACCATCGACCAGCCCCGCTCCGAAGCCGACGCCGCCGGGCAGTTGGACATGTTCGAAAAGCAAAGCCCCCGCCGCGACGACTTCCGCAACCGCCTCATCTGGGGCGACAACAAGCTGGTCATGGCCTCGCTGCTGAAGGAGTTCAAGGGAAAGATCGATTTGATTTACATCGACCCGCCGTTTGATGTTGGTTCTGACTTTACGATGCAGGTACCAGTCGGCGATGGGAAGGAAACGATCGAGAAGGATCAATCTACGTTAGAAATGGTTGCCTATCGGGATACTTGGGGACGAGGCACTGATTCGTATCTCCAAATGTTGGCGGAGCGCCTAGTCCTCATGCGGGAGCTTCTGGCCGAAAGGGGCTCGATCTACGTTCACATCGGACCGAACGTTAACCACGCAGTCCGAATGGTCCTTGACGAAGTGTTTGGATCGTTCGGACATCTCAACGAAATTACCTGGAAGCGCACGTACGCACACAGCGACGCGAAGCGATTCGGAATCGTGCACGATAACATCCTTGTTTACGCCAAGTCGGAGAGCTACACCTTCAATAAGCAAACGACTGAGCATGATGAGTCGTACATAAAATCGCACTATGGTCAGATGGATGCCGACGGGCGTCGGTTCCGCTTAGTTACTTTGAGCGCCGCTGGTCCGGGGCCAGCGCGCCGATTTGCTGACAGAGAGCTGGAGCCGCCTCCAGGCAGACACTGGGCTTGGGGTCAAGAGCGCATCGATGAAGGATTACGGAGCGGGCGAATCGTTTTTGCCAAGACAGGACAGCCAAACATAAAGCAGTATCTGGACGGAACCGAGGGAACAGTAGTTCAGTCAATTTGGGACGATATTCCACCCGTCAATCCAGTCTCGAAGGAGCTACTCGGATACGCTACACAAAAGCCTCGAGCTCTTCTCGAACGGATCATTAATGCCTCTTCGAACGCAGGTGACCTGGTAGCCGATTTTTTCGGTGGCAGCGGAACGACCGCAGCTGCCGCCGAGGCACTGGGTCGACGTTGGCTGATGTCAGACCTTGGACGGTTCTCGATTCACACGGCGCGAAAGCGCATGATCGAGCTTCAACGAAATCTCCACACCGAAGGCAACCCCTACCGCGCCTTCGACGTTTACAACCTCGGCCGCTACGAGCGGCAGTGGTGGCAGAAGGAGCGGCTGAAGGGGGCGGACGACGAGCACCGCCGGGTTGTGCTGGAGTTTTTCCGGGCCGAGCAGTTGAGCAAGGCGCCGTCGCCGCTGATTCATGGCCGCAAGAACGGGGCCTTTTGCCACGTCGACGGGATCGACAGCGTCTTCACGCGCACCGAAGCGCTGGCGCTGGCGCTGGCCGTCGCGGCGGCGGGCGGACGGGAGTGTTACGTGCTGGCCTGGGAGTTCGAGATGGACCTGCGCCTGACGCTTGTCTCCCTGGAGCAGCAGCCGGGCGTGAAGCTCAAGCCGGTGCTCATCCCGCGCGAGATCATGGAGAAGAACCTCAAGACCCCGCCCCCGTTTTTCGAGATGGCGGTGGTCGAGGCCGAGCCGATCATCCGCAAGACGAATGGCGCGCGGGCCGGCTCCGGTGAGCGCGGTCGAACCGTGGACATCAAGCTGACCGGGTTCCTTCCGTCGCTGGCGGAGGTGCCGAGCAAGGAGCTGGAAGCGATCCGCGAACGGGCGGCGCGCAGCGGGTTCGACTTCATCGATTTCTGGGCCATCGACTTCGACTGGAAGCCGGGCCAGCCGTTCAACCACCACTGGCAGGACTACCGCACGCGAAAGGACCGCAGCCTCAAGACGGTGAGCGACGCGGGGCACGTCTACCCCAAGCGCGGCAAGTACACGGCGTGCGTGAAGGTGGTGGATACCTTCGGGTCGGATACAAGCATCACCGTGCCCGTGGAGGTGTGAGGGTTGAATGGAGATACGATATAATAGAGACGAGGAGACCGGCCTGCCGCACATCTATGATCATGGTGTCAGCGAGCGGGAAGTCGAGTCAGTATTGGATTTTCCGCTGGAAAGCCGGCGCGGAGCCGGCAACTCCCGGGTCGCGATCGGGAAGACACCCGCCGGCCGATATCTGAAGGTGATCTATGTTCCCGATGAACAGCGGCACGGGTTATTCGTTGTGACTGCGTACGAACTCAGGCGAAAGCCGATGGCGGCCTTCCGCCGCCGATATCGAAAGAGGCATCGGCCATGAAGAAGCCGCTGAACAAATATCCCAAGGGGTGGAACGCGAAGAAGATCAAGGCGCTGATGAAGCACTACGAGCAGCAGACGGAAGATGAGGAAGTGGCCGAGGACGAGGCGGCGTTCAACGACCCCGCTCAGGCGGTGATGCTCGTGCCGCGGGCATTGGTTCCGAAAGTCCACAAGCTCCTGGCGGCCCATGCGGCACGCAAATGAGTGCCCGCGCGGAGTTACCAGGCATGACGCCGGCCTCCAACATCATCAATGCCGCGGCGCTGGAGCCGCTGTATGCGACGTGGCAGGAGCCGGACAGGCACCGCGTCCGCCCCGACAAACGGGGCGACCCGGCAAAGATCGTTTCCGGGCGGCGGCCGTCACCGATCGTGATCGCCCAGAACCTGCGGGCGGCGCTGCGCGACTGGCGCGAGGCGTTCTATGCCGGCGCGAGCGACACCACGCGCACGCTGTTGGGCCACTGGTTCGAGCGCAGCCATCGACAGAGCACGCCGGCCGGCGAGGAATTCGAGTTCCGCTACTACTTCTGCCAGCGCGAGGCCATCGAGGCGCTGATCTATCTCAAAGAGGTGCGCAAGCTCCAGAGGCTCTCACAGGTCATTGAGGAATTCGGCGGCGCCACCGCCGAGACCGACGCGCGCGGCATCGTCCCGGCCGAAGACCAGTGGAGCCGTTACGCGTTCAAGCTGGCGACAGGCGCGGGCAAGACGAAGGTGATGAGCCTCGCGATCGTGTGGAGCTATTTCCACGCGCTGCGCGAGTCGGAGTCGGAGATGGCGCGGCACTTCGTGGTGGTCGCGCCGAACCTGACGGTCTACGAGCGCTTGAAGGAAGATTTCGCCGACGGGCGCATCTTCGACGCCGACCCGCTCATACCCTCCGAGTGGCGCGGCGACTGGAACCTCTCGGTCGTTCTGCAGGACGAGGCGGGCGGCGCCGCGACCGGCGGGACGCTTTACCTGACGAATATCCATCGCCTTTATGACCCGGAGAAGCGCAGGAAAAAGGAGCAGGCAGCGACGTACGCCTGGGCGGGGCCGCCCGTCTCCCGCGGCAGTGCGCTCGACACCGGCGCGGCGCTGCGCGCCCGCATCACCGGACATCAGCGGATCATGCTGCTGAACGACGAAGCCCACCACGTCTGGGACCCGGGGTCCAGCTGGAACGAGGCGATCCGATACCTCCACGAGACAATTCAAAACAAGACCGGAGGTGGGCTGGTCGCGCAGCTCGATTTCAGCGCAACACCCAAGGGCGACAAGGGGCAGCCATTCAAGCACATCGTCTGCGATGCGCCGCTTGGCGAGGCGGTAGACGCGGGGATCGTCAAGACGCCGATCATCGGCCGCGCAAGCCAGAAGCTCGCCGAGCAGCCGTCCGAGGACGCTTCCTACAAGTACGACATGCACCTGCGCCTTGGCTATGAGCGCTGGAAGAAGAGCCGCGCGGAATGGAAGGACAGCGGGAAAAAGGCGCTCCTGTTCGTGATGTGCGACAGCACCGAGTCGGCGGACCAGATCACCCAGCGGCTGAACACCGATGAGAACTTCAAAGAGTTGAACGGCAAGACGATCAACCTTCACACAAACCTGAAGGGAAAGGTCAAGAAGGTGGGGAGCGGTTCGGCGGCGCGCATGGAGTTTGTCGAAAGTGAGAAGGACATCTCGGACGAGGACCTCAAAGCGCTGCGCAAGCTCAGTCGGGATCTCGACCGCAACGAGACGCACTATGCGTGTATCGTCTCCGTTCTTATGTTGCGCGAGGGGTGGGACGTCAAGAACGTGACGACGATCGTCCCGCTGCGGCCGTTCAGCGCGAAGGCAGCCATTCTGCCTGAGCAGACATTGGGCCGCGGCCTGCGCCGCATGACCCCGCCGGGGCAGGCAAGCGAGTTACTGACCGTCGTCGAACACCCGGCGTTCGCCAGCCTGTACCAGGACGAGCTCGCGCAGCAGGGTGTGCAGCTCGAAGTGGTGGAGATCGACCGCGTGCCGTCCACGACGATCTCAATCTTTCCGGATGAGGCCAACAAGAACGTCACCGACCTTGAGATCGCCGTTCCGACCCTCTCGGCCGGCCATCGCATCGTGCCCACGCTCGAAAAGCTTTCCGTTGATGATGTCCGCAAGGAGTTCAAGAAGTACAAGCCATTGCCGCTTTCCGGGCCGGTGAAGACGGTGATCGATTACGAGGGCCGGCACCTGTTCACCGACGAAGTGGTTGAGCGGATGAAGATCGACCTGCCGCTCCTGCAGTCCGGCGTCGGCGCGGTCTCGTATTTCGTGAAGCAGATCGAGCAGATCTGCAGGCTGCGCGGATTGCACGCGACGCTGGCGCCGCTCGTTCAGACGTTCCTCGAAGAGATTCTCTTTGAGAAGAAGACCGATTTGTTCGATCCGCAGCTGACGGCGCGGCTGGGTGACTCAGACGTGGGGGAATACCTCCGGGCGGTCTTTGTGCCGCTCGTGCGCGCCCGCACCACCACCCGCGAACAGCGCGCTCCCGCCGCCGAGCCGATGCGAATGAGCCGTTGGAAGCCGTATCAGGTGACACATAACGAGCGAAGGCCGGCCCTGACGGCGGGTCGAACGCTGTTCAATCTCGTTCCGTGTAACCGCAACCTGGAGGTGGCGTTTGCCCAGTTCGCGAACAATGCATCCGACGTCGCGGCATTCGCCAAGAACAATGGCCCCCAGTCGCTGCGCATTGACTATCTTCAGGCTGGCGGCCGACTGGCGTTTTACACGCCGGACTTCTTCGTCCACACCAGGCCAGGCAATTATTTCCTCGTAGAAACTAAAGGTCGGGAAGATCGTGACGTGCCGCGAAAGGCGCGGGCGGCGATCGCGTGGTGCAACGCGGCGTCGACCCCGCAGTCGGTGTGGGAATACTTGTACGTGCCTCAAGGCGTCTTCGAGCGGCTCAGTGGCAATACCATCGCGGAGCTGGCGCGAATGTGCACGCCCGCGCTGGCGGCGCTGCTGGAAGAGGAAGAGTTCAAGGAATCGTATCCGTTGTTTGCATCGGTCACCCCGGCGGATGAGCGGGCGCCGGTAGTGACGAAGGTCGTTGACGAAGCCGATCTGGAGGCGCTTCCGCCGCGCTATCGGGCGGCCGCAGAGCAGGCGGTGGAGCTGTTCCAATTCCTGCGCACAAAGCAGGCGGTGAGATACTCCCCAGTCTTTACGCCATTGCTCGGCTCGATCGACGAGGCATGCCGCGGACTCCTGAAACGGCGCTTACAAAACGACGTTCCGGCGGAGGCCGATGAGCAGAAGCGATGGTTCAACCCCGACCTGCCCGGCATGAAAGCGGGCACGGCCCGCGACCTAGAAAACCTCGCGCACAACCTCAAGAAGACGGTGGTTGAAAGCGCCGGACTTTCGCCGGTCGGCACGCTCAGGCACACCCTCGATTTTGCCTCCAACACCTCCTACAACCTCGCAGGAGTTTTCGAGGCAATCCGCAAACGTTTCGCGGTGGACGGCGGAAAGGATCTGTTCGAAGCGGTGCAGAAAGTCAATTCGTTCCGCAATACCTACATCGCGCACCAGGTGAAAGAACTGACCGATGCAGAACTCGCGGAGGAGCAGCTGAAGATCTGGGTGAAAACGTTGAGGTTGCTCAGCGAGGCATAATCATCCAGCGGCGCCTTATCCCTATTATCAGAAGATCGTGGTCGCCCTGAACGAAACGATTCGGCTGATGAAGGAGATCGACACGGTCAGCGTGGTGATGCAGGAAGTCAACGAGGTTCAAAACTTGCGCCGCGCGTCGTCCGTTCAAACCACCTTCGTCCCAATCTCCACCGCCCCCGCAACCTCCGCCGTCCGCACAATCAGGCACACATGCAGATGATCCGGCGAGCGGTCCTCCCAGTCACAATAGGTCAACGTGAAGTCCGGATACATCTCCGTCTCCACCCGGACGGGCACTGAAGCGCGCAGCGTGATGATCGCGCCGGGCCAGCGCACGATCGTCTCGTCGCCGGCTCGCTCGATGCCCGGCGGCTCGCTCGTCCCCAGGTGCCAGCGGAACAGCACGATCTCCGGGCGATCGGGCGGCAGCGATACGCGATCGATCACGTTCAATTCCCGGGCGGACCACCAAACCTCGCGCTGCCAGGATTCCAGGCCGTCGTAGCACTTCGAGCCGTCGACCGTCGCGTGCCCGCCGGCTGCGTCGAGTCGGTGGGTGGCGATGGGCGCGACGGTGCGGAGCTTCTGCCATCCCGGCTCGCAATCGGTCTTCGCCGCGAACGGCGACACTGTCCCAAGCTGCAGGACGTTGTGGCCGCAGCCGGCGCCGAACAGCGGGGCGAATCGCGGGTGGTCGTAGTACGCGGTGCCGGCCTCGATGAGGATCGGCCGCCCGCGGCGGATCAGGTTGACGTGGCCGCGGTCGGGGTGGTCGTGCTGATCGGTGGCGTGCCCGCCGCGAACCCACACGCCCGTGGCGTCGTCGGCCCAGCTGTCGCGCCAGTTCACGCGCGTCGCCCGCTCGTAGGCGGCGAACAGCGGCGGCTGCTGCGCCTCGCCGCCGTCAGACAGGACCGCGCGGCAGGCAAGGCCCACCGCGTCCGCGGGCGGGCCATCGAGAACCTCCCGCAGCACCCACCGCGCGACGGCGTCATGTGTACACGTCGCCAGCAACGACCAGAGCGCCGCGAAGCCTCCGGTCGGCCGCCCGCCTGGGGACTTCAGCGGCATCAGCGACCCGAAGTGGTCGAAGCAGTTGATCATGAAGTGTCCCGGCTGGAAATGATGCGCTGCCCAGACCGGGAACCGGCGAAGGAATGGATGGTCCAGCGCCCGCCGGTCGCCCGCCAGGGCCATCGCCCGCGCGGTGTGCAGCATGGAAGTCACCGTGAATCCAGCGTAACTCATGCCCTCCTCGAACTCGCCCGCCGCGCCGTGCGCCCCGAGCGCTCGGAGCAGGTTCGCTACTCCAAGCTCGTACGCGTCGGCGTGACGGCCTGCGCCGGTGACCAGGCAGGCGCGGATGAGTCCTTCGGTTGGCAGGACCCATTGATTGGTGATCGGGTTGTCGGCCTGGATGAACCAGCTCCGCCGGGCGCGCCAATCGTCCACGATGTCCGCGATTTCCCTCTCGAGCAGCCCATGCAGACGAGCGACCAGCTCTGCGGGCACGCTGCCGGCGGGCATGATCTCCAGCGTATCGGCGATGGCGCGGATGCCGGTTCCCGTCGCCAGCCAGGTGCCGTCCTTCCCGTCCGGCGGGAGACGACTGCCCGGGAGATAGAGCGTCCAGCCGGGACGCTGAAGCGGCGACCAGGAAGTCATCTCCTCCAGTTGATCCAGCACCCGCCGGCCGAATGCCGCGTCGCCGCTAATCCGGAAGGCGGTGGCCAGCAGCGGCAACTCTTCGGCCAGCCCGCCGCAGGCGCCCCAATCCGACATCGCCAGCACGAACGTCTGCCGAATCTCGTCTTCCAGAAGCCCGGACATCTCCGGCAGCGAATCCTTCGTCCGGTGCTTCCCGATATCCCCGAGCCGATACACCCGCCGGATCAAGCCCTTCCCCGCCGCATCGCGGGCAGCGCCAAGCACGCCCTCCACCACCGCCGCCGGCGAAACCCGCAGCGACCGATCCAGCAACTTCCCCCACCCCAACGCAGGCATCACCGTGTCGATAGATCTGCGCCGTGCGGACTCGATTCCCGTCGCATTCCCTTCCACGTGCATAGCGTTGCTCCAATAGCTGCCGTCCACTGAAAGGCGCGATGATAGGAATAGCAACAAGAAAGCCCTTCAACGCGCTCGTCGAAGGGCATCGTGTCTCGTCCAGCGGAGAGGGGGGGATTCGAACCCCCGATTGGGTTTAAGCCCAATACAGCATTTCCAGTGCTGCGCCTTCGGCCACTCGGCCACCTCTCCGGCGCCGCCGCTGTGGCGGGCGGTGGGTTTTAACCGAAAGTTTCGGCCGCCTCCACTGCCCGGGCGCGGCCGGTTGCGAGCGTTGCCGGCTCGCGCGCGGGTCCGTTCCCCGGCGCCGTATCGCGCCCCCGCATCAGCGCGGTCGCGCGCGGAACGTCGTGAAGAAGCTCAATCACCGCAGCAGCAGCGGGGCGTTGGTTTCGCACCAGCGGCGCAGCCGTTCGACGTGTTGCGGGGTCGCGGATCGGTAGGGCTTCTGGCACGCGAGGCCAACATCGCCGCCGCCGACCATTCGCTGGACCCGATCGACCGCTGAATCGAGCAGGCCCTCCTTCTTCACCATCGGGATGAGCGCTTCGAACATCAGCCGATGGATCATGTTCTGCAGCGGCTGCGCGACGTCGAATTGGCCGCTGGCGCACAGGTTGTAGAGCTCGACCATCGCCCGGGCATTCAGGCCCGTGACCGAGCTGTATGCGCCGCGGCCGCCCGCCTCGACTTTTTCCATCAGGTCATGCTCGCCGCCGAAGATCGCCAGGTCGGGAGCGGCGTCCAGCATCGCCTCCAGCATCGGCACGTCGCATCCGGTCTCCTTCATTCCGATGAACGTCGGCAATTCCTTGGCGATCTGCCCAAGCAACCCCGGCTCGAGCTTCCGCTTTGAGCGCGTCGTCTGATAGAGGATCAGTGGCACATCCCCGGCCTCGGCCGCCACGTCGCGCAGAAACCCGAACGCCTCATCGTCCTTCAGCTCCATCCAGAAGGGCAAAGCGATCTGGATTCCGTCCGCGCCCGCGCGCACCGCGGTGCGGATGCGCTGGCGGGCCGTGCGGGTGCTCAGCGCGGTGCAGCCGATCTGCACGGGCAGCCCCGCGGCATGGGCCTCCGTGCACGCCACGATCGTGATGCGCTCGAATGTGTGATCGTCCTGGGCGTAGAACTCGCCGGTCGTGCCGCCGGTGTAGACGCCGCCGACCCCGGTGCCGGCATAGCTGCGCACTTCATTGGCGAATCGCCGCTCGTCCAGCTCGTCGTCGTTGGTCCATGGGACGATCAGAGCGGCCCAGACGCCGCGAAGGGTCTTTCGTGTCAGAGTTGTCGGCATGCGATCCTTCCCCGCGCCGGCAGTTTATGCGCCACCGAGCTGCGACGCCGTCAGCTCGTTCAGCAGCGGCTCGCCGGCGCGGAAGCGCTGCAGGTTTTGGGTGAAGATGTCCCACACGCGCTGGAGGTAATGCGGCGAGCCGTCGCTGCCGGAGATGTGCGGCGTCATGATCACGTTCTGCATGGCCCACAACGGATGATCGCTCGGCATCGGATAGTGGTAGTGCGTGTCCAGCGCCGCGCCGGCGATCCATTTCTCGCGCAGGGCGCGCAGCAGGGCCGCCTCCTGGATCAAAGGCCCGCGCGCGGGATTGAGCACGAACGCATGCGGCGGCAGCGCTCGCAGTTCCTGCTCGCCGATCAATCCTTCCGTCGCCTTCGTCAGCGGCATCGCCAGCACGAGGAAGTCGATGCCCTTGAGGAACTGCTCTTTCTCTTCCATTTTGAATTTGCGGTCGGGCAGCACGCCTTCGGGGTCGCCGGTCTGTGCGACGTGATACCGCGGCGGCTGCGGTTTGACGGGCGAGCGGGTCATCACGTGCACCTTCATCCCCAGCGCCTTCGCCAGCCGCGCGGTGTGACGCCCGATTCCGCCATACCCCCAGATCCCCACGGTCAGCCCGCGCACTTCCATCTGAAATCGCTCGTCGCGGTTCCACACGCCGCGATCCTGGTTGCGGATCATCCCGCGCACGTCGCGCGCGAGGTTGATCATCATCGCGATGTTCCATTCGCCGATCGGCGCATCGAAAACGCCCGCGGCGTTGGTCGCGCGCACGCCGCAATCCGGCAGGTTCATCGGCAGCAGCTGACTGTATCCCGATGAATCGATCTGCACCCAGCGCAGCTGCTTCAGGTCCGAATGATTCTCCGGCGGCAGGCTGCACAGCAACACCTGCTGCTTCTCGAGCAGGCCGCGCGCGACCGCGCGGGGCTGCAGCAGCGGGTCGACGACTTGAACGTCCAGCCGGTCGTCCTCGCGCAGCCTTCGCAGGCTCGGCTCATGCGGCACGATCCCGATCAGCACCCGAAGCTTCTCCATCGCAGCCGGCTCCTCAGCTCCGGCGCAGCTGGTCATTCAACACCTTCCCCGGCACGGAATTGAACTCGCCGCTGCCGGGAATGAACGGGTATTTCTTTTTCACACGCTCGCTCAGCACGATTCCCAGCCCGGGCGTTTGCGGCGGCAGCACGAAGCCATCTTCCATGACGAACGAGTCGCCGATCAACTCGCTGTGCAAAGGACCGTAAGCCGGCGGAACCTCGAGGATGCACGTGTTGGGCGCCGCGAACCCGGCATGAATGTTCTGCATCAGCGATGCGCCCGCGCCCCACGCGTGGGTGGCGATGCTCTTCTGATCGGCATCGAAAAGCCGGGCGATCTCGAGGAACGGGCCGAGCCCGCCCACCCACGACGCATCGGGCTGGCCGATGTCGAACGCCCTGCGCGAGACGTAAGGCTGCCATTCGCACGGAGCGCTGAGGCACTCGCCGCCCGCGACCGGCGCCGCGGTGCTCTTCACCAGCGCCGCATACGCATCAGGGTCGGTGTACGGCAGCGGCTCTTCGAAAAGGAAAATGTCAAAAGGCTCCAACGCCTTGAGCACCGCCTGCGCCGTGTTCAAGTCCCACACCCCGGCCGGGCTGTTGCCCATGTGCCCGTCCACCAGAATGCGGATGAGCGGGCCGACCTGGTGGCGAAGCCGCTCGATCTTCTCGCGCTCGAACTGCACCGTCTCCTGCAGCCCGCGCGGCTCATACCACCCCTCGCCCGCCACCCACGCGCCCGTGCCGATTTTCAGGCCCTGGAACCCGAGATTGAGATAGTAGTCCGCCTTTTCCGCCAATCGTTCCGGCGGGTAATTGCTCGGGCCTCCGGTGGCGTAACAAGGCAGCTTCGGCTCGTGCGCGCCGCCGAGCAGTTCGTACACGGGCTTGCCCAGAACCTTCCCCGCCAGGTCCCACAGCGCCGCTTCAACCCCCGACAGCACCGCCGCGCCGAATCCGACGCGGCACCAGTAATTCCCGCAGCGGTACATCCGCTGCCAGAGCTGATGGATCGCCCCGCGGATGCTCTCGTCCCCCGCGTCAAGATCCAGGCCCTGCCCGATCACGATCGGCGCAAAAAAATCCACCGCCGCCGGCACCAGTTCCGGACAGAAATATCCGGCGTAGGTTTCGCCCACTCCAACCGTTCCGTCCTCGCCCTCCACCTCGACCAGCGCAGCGCTGCGAAGCTGCCGCGCTTCGGCTAGAAACGGATCGTTCGTGGAAGGCCCCGTGAGCAGGACCGTTCGGACCGCGGTGATCTTCATTCTTCGTTCCCCCCGGGAGTTTGCGTTGCGGGAAAACGCCGCACGGCTTACGGTAAACGTCATCATCCGGCTACTATCATCGCCGTCCAGTCTACTTCAACGCCCGCGCACCCGCGGGTGAAATTCATGCGCTTTGAACCGTTGGGCGAAGGATCGATCGCACGCCGAACCGCCAGTGACGCCAGACCGGGCGCCGCAGGCCCGCGTCTCGTGTCGCTGCACGACCGCAGGCTGCTCGCCACCTTCATGGTGCAATCGCGCCTCGGCATCAATGACTTCATGCCGGTGCGGGCGCGCTCCAGAGATGGCGGATGGACCTGGGCCGAGCCCAAGCCCCTCTGGCCCGACCTGGCCGATGAGTTTTCCCTCTTCGGCTCGATCAGCTCGGGGCCCGACGGGCAGGTGTACTTCTTCGGCGCCCGCACCCCGATTGACGAGCCGGGCGAATCGCTCTGGAGCGACGCGACCAAGGGGCTCAAGCAAAACGAATTGTTCTGGTCGCGCTCCAGGGACGCCGGGCGAAGCTGGAGCGCTCCGACGGTCATTCCCATGCCCTTTCCCGGATCGGCCGAGGCGCCCGGGCCGCTGTGCGTCACGCCCGGCGGGCGCTGGGTCGTCTGTTACAGCCCCTACAACACCTTCGACCCGCAGACGACCGTCGAGCGCAACGGAGTGATCGCGCTTCTCAGCGACGATCGCGGCCAGACCTGGTCGCACCGCTGGATGATGCGCTTTGAAGAACCCGATTCCGGCGGCGCCGAGGCGTGGGTGGTCGCGCTCGCCGACGGCAGGCTCCTTGCAACCAGTTGGCACACCGACCTCAGCGGCGCCGAGCGCGATTTCCCAAACGTGTATGCCCTGTCGAGCGACGAAGGATCGAGTTGGACGCCCACGCGCTCCACCGGCATCCTCGGGCAGACCACCGCGCTCACCGCGCTCCCCGACGGGCGCGCCCTGTTCCTCCACACCCAACGGAAGCAGCACGCCGAGATCGGCATCTGGATGGCGCTGGTAAATCCGACGCCCGACAATTTTGGCATCCTGCACCACCAACCCATCTGGCAGACGCCGACCGCGAACCGGGCCGGCCGCGAGGCGACCCACTCCGACTGGCAGCAGTTCAACTTCGGCGAGCCCGCCGCCATACTGCTCGACGACGGAGTTATCCTCATCGCGTTCTGGTACATCGACGAAGACAGCAGCGGCGTGAAATACGTCAAGGTGAAGATCGTGGATTAGGCCCTTCCCCCCGGAAAGAATCTGCAAGTTGCGGGAGCCGGATATGAAACTGACGGGTGAGACGATCGTCGCGGCTGCGAATCAAGCCCGGAGCCTGCGCCGCTCCCAGGAACTTCTGAAACGCGCCCAGCAGGTGCTCCCGGTCGGCGCCCAGACATTCAGCAAGAGCCCGATGGTCTACGTGCAGGGCGTCGCTCCGAACTTTGTGAATCGCGCCCAGGGCGCCTACGTCTGGGACGTCGACGGCAACCGCTACGTCGATCACGTCATGGGCCTCGGCGCCGTCACCCTCGGCCACGCCTACCCGGCGGTGAACGAAGCGGTGAAGGCCCAGATCGACGAAGGCTTCTGCTATTCGCTGCCGCACCCGCTGGAAGTGGAGGTGGCCGAGTTGCTGCGCGGCCTCATCCCGTGCGCCGAAATGGCGCGCTACGGCAAAAACGGCTCCGATGCGACGTCCGCCGCGGTGCGCCTCGCCCGGGCCTGCACCGGGCGCGACAAAATCCTGTGCAGCGGCTACCACGGCTGGCAGGATTGGTACATCGGCGCCACCACCCGCAACAAGGGCGTCCCGCAAGCCGTCCGCAACCTGACCACCGCATTCGCCTACAACGACCTTCCCGCGCTGCACAAGCTGTTCGATGACAATCGCGGCTCCGTCGCGTGCGTGATCATGGAGCCGCTCTGCTACACCGAGCCCAAGGAGGGATACCTGCAGGGCGTGAAGGAACTGTGCCGCCGGAACGGCGTGCTGCTCATCTTCGACGAAGTGCTTATCGGCTTCCGCATGAACCGCGGCGGCGCCCACAGTCTCTACGGCGTCGACCCCGACCTCGCCACCTTCGGCAAGGCGATGGCCAACGGCTTCCCCATGTCCGCCGTGGTCGGCCGCGCCGAAATCATGCGCCTCTTTGAAGAAGCCTTCTTCTCCTCAACCTTCGGCGGCGACACGATCGGCCTCTGTGCCTGCAAAGCGACCATCGCTGAGATGGCCAAACACGAAGTAATCGCCCACATCGCGCGCATCGGCGATCGGCTCAAGCGCGAGACCAACCGCCTCGCCGCCGCCGCGGGCCTCACCGGCCGGGTCGAGTGCCTCGGCCCGGCGCCGTTGAACACCATCGCGTTCCGCGACGAAACCGGCGCCAGCTCGATGCTCCTCAAGTCGCTCTGGCAGCAGGAAGTCCTCAAGCGTGGCGTCCTGACCCTCGGCAACCACGCCCCAAGCTTCAGCCACGATGATGCCGCCGTGGAACAGACGCTTCGCGCCTATGTCGAAGCCTTCGAAATCCTCGCCGACGCCATCCGCAGGAACGACGTCGAGCAGCGCCTGGAAGGCCCCCCGATCCAGCCCGTTTTCCGGCAGGTCTAAATCGTGTCCAAAGCGCGGCGCATGACAGTTCCTTCTCCTGCCCGTCACAGTGGAATGCAGTTACTCCGGCAGTTCCACCCGCATGCGACAGGCGCGGATGTGCGTGACATCGTTGACGATCGCGTAATACGTCATCAGGAATATCTGCTCATCGACCCGCACCAGCTCAGGCGTGCCGAAGGTGAAGCCGGGCAGGGCGTCCCAGATCTTTTCACCCGCGGCCGAGCCTTGCGCGTCGCGAAGCGGCCTGGCGGTGACCCGCTGCTCGCGCGCGCTCCAGAGTTCGAGCGGCGCATCGGCGTTCCAGGTTTCGCCGGCGTCGGCGGAGTACCAGATCCGATTGCCTTCGGGAGGCGTGCGGACGTTGCTCACCGCGAGCATCCGATGTGAATCGAGCGCCAGCGGCGCCATGATCTGCCCGGCCACCCCCGTGCTCGCGGGCGCAGACCAGGTGCGCCCGCCATCGGAAGAGACGCAACGGACCGGCGAGAGGGTCTGTTCACTTCGCGTCTCAAACGCCCACATGATCATCACCATCCGGCCATCCGGTAGCATCGTGAGCCGCGGGTCGCCGTAGGAGACGAAGCCGCTGCGGTCGTGGGCGCACGAATACAGCGGCGCGAAGGATTCGCCGCCGTCGCGGGAGATTGTTCCCAGGACCAGCTCTTCTTTCGCGTCCCCGGTCGCTTCGACCGGAAGAAAGAATGCTCCGCCGGGAAGCACCGCGGGGAGGGTGCCGACGTAATGGTCGCGCGGGGACGCAGGGAGCTCCCGCGGGTTTGGCGGCGCCCAACTCCTGCCGCCGTCGCTGCTGGAAGCAACATAAAACTGCTGGCGCAGCTGCCGGCCCTGCTCGCTGAAGATGAACGACTCGGTGTCGCTGGTCTCCACCGTTTTGAAAAGCGCCAACGCCCGGCCCGGCTCAAGCTCGAAGACAACGCCCGCGTGCACCGATTCCGGGCCTCCATCCGGCGCCTCTCGTTTCATCCCATCGTAAATCACCACCGGCGGCAGCCAGCTCTGCCCACCATCGGTGGAACGGCTCACCAGCAGTATGCCGTCGCGCGAATGTTTTTCCTTGCCGGCGCGATAGGAGCACAGGATGTCGCCGCTCGCGAGCCGGCAGGTGAAGCAGTAGGCGCAGGTAGCGCCGTGGCGGGGATCGTGCAGATTGGTCGAGACGGGCTGGTCAATCAGGACCTCGATCCGCAGCGGTTCGTTCATCTTAGTTTCCCGCGAGAAGGGCGTGCGGCGCGTCGACGAGCATCGATCGGATCTGGGTCTCGGTGACCCCCAATGCCCGCAGCCGCGGCAGGAATGATTCCCAGATGAATCCGTAACCGCGCCCGCCGTTGACGCGCAGCTGGGATTTGCGGCAGGTGTCGGTCGCGAGCAGCACCTGCTTTTCGTAGCCCAGCTTCACCAGCGCCGCGATCCGCTGGGCGCGCACCTCGTCCGGGGCAAGCTCGCTCCAGCCGATCATGTCGAAGGCGATGAAAGCGCCGCGCTCCAGCATCGGCAGGTAATAACTCAAGTCCTGCTCCGGATCGGCGTGCCAGTGGGCGTCGCAGTGCCCGATCGCGATGCGGCGCAGATCGGCCCCTGCGGCTTCGAAGACATCCAGCTGCGCATGCCCCGCCCGGCCCAGCGAAGCATGGGTGGTGATGCCGACGCCGGTTCGCTTCTGCGCGATTGCCGCCGCTTCGAAGATGCGCTTCTCATGATCGCGCAGCCGATAACTTTCCGGCCTGGGCTCGGCCTCGTTATGGCTCGTGATCTCACCGAGGATCCCCGCGCGAACGCCCCCCGTGCCTTCTTCGATCTCGCGGATGAAATAATCGGCGATCGCCTGCCGGGAAGCGGCGTGCACCCACTGCGGATATGTCTCCTCCACGTAGAACGCGATGCCGCTGACCACCGGCACGCCCGATTTCCGGCTGATCTCGCGCAGCTTTACCGGATCGCGGCCGATCCCTTCGGGCGTGACCTCGATCACCGCGCCGCCGCCCACAGCCCGCATCGCCTGCAGTTCCCGCGCCATCACCTCCACGTCCTGCAGCACGTTGTCGGCTTTCTTGGAGAAGAACTGGATGTTGAGGTAAAGGTGCTCGTGGGCCAGGGTCGGACCCAGAGTCTCAACGGCGGCAACGCCGGTGACAGTCGTGACGGTGCGCGGCAGCGGCAATGGTTTCCTCGTTGCGGGAGAAGGCGCTTGAGAAAGTTAAACAATTCTTTACCGTAGTTCCAGTGCGATGGGCGGGGCTCCCCGTGGCGTGCCCCGGTATGATATAACCCTTCCGCGATATGGATCGGGTGGTGGCTTTGCACGACCGTTCAGCGAGGGTTTCATGAGTCTGATCAGCGAGAAGCAGGTCCAACAATTCCGCGATGAGGGCTATTTCCTTACCGACGTGATGTGGGACAAGCCGGTGCTCGATGAGATTGCGGCCGAGTTTGACCGCCTGCACGCCGAGACGATCAAGACCGCCGAGACCGGAGGAAACAAGACGCAGATCGAATTGGCGCGGCATCGGCCTTTCATCGGTCAGGTGCACATGGTCAGCCCGCCGTGCGAGCGTTTCATCCGCTCGCCGATCTACCTCGAGGCATGCGCCAGATTCATCGGGCCCAGCGCCGACCTCTATTACAACCAGGCGGTCATCAAGCCCCCGGAAAAGGGCGGCAGCTTCGCGTGGCACCAGGACTCCGGCTACCAGGAAACCAAGCCCCTGCAATACATCACCTGCTGGACCGCGATCTCGCGCACGTTCGTGGGGAACGGCTGCATCTGGATCATCCCCGGCTCGCACCAGCGCGGGCTGATCAAGCATGCGTGGGACGAGAAGGATTCAGCGAAGAAGCCGGCCCTGGAAAACGAGGACGGTGCGATCCCGGTGGAGATGAAGGCGGGGCAGGTGGCGATCTTCACCTCGCTGCTCCTGCACAAGAGCGGCGCCAATACCTCCAACGAAATCCGCCGCGGATACGTCCCTCAGTACCATCATCCCGACGCGATCAACGCGCAATCGGGCAAGCGGTGGGGCGACCTCTACCCCGTCCTCCGCGAGGGCAAGCCCGTCCAGCCGCCGCTAAAGCCCGGCTATTACGCACAGAACTGAGGCGGGAAAGAATCTTGGACAAGCAAGAGATCCGCGCCCACCTGACCGGCCCCATCGACTCCGTGCGCACGCCGTTCCAGCGTGACGGCAGCGTTGACTTTGATGGACTGCGCAACGTGATCGAGTTCGATCTCGCCGCCGGAAGCAAGACGATCCTGCTCACCGTCGGCGACAGCCATTACATCTGCCTGTCTGACGAGGAGATCGCCCAGATCACGCGCGTGACCGTCGAGCAGACGCGCGGCCGGGGCATGGTCGTGGCGGCCGACCGGTTCCATGCGACCGATCGAGCAGTCGCCTTCGCCCGTTTCGCCCGCGAGGCGGGCGCGGATGTGGTGATGTGCCTGCCGCCGGACTGGGGAGGATCTTGTACTCCGCAGACGCTGGCGGAACATTACCTCGAGGTGGCCCGGGTGATGCCGGTCATGATCGTCACCGGCGTTTTCATTCCGCGCGGCAGCGCGTTCGCCCTTGAGACGATCAAGCGCGCATTGGACGGGAGCGAGAACGTCGTCGCGATCAAGGACGACATGTGCGGCGACTTCGCCCGCCGCCTATGCCTCCTCGCCCACGAGCGCTGCGCCGTCTTCGCGGGCGGCACCAAAGAGAATCACATGAACATGCTGCCGTACGGCGTGGACGGCTACCTCTCGACCTTCATCACCTTCAAGCCCGACGTCGCCCACCGCTATTGGCGCGCCTGCGAGGCGAACGACCTGCCGGCGGCGCGCGGGGTCATCCGCGATCTCGACATGCCACTGTTCGACTACGTCCTCAAGGTGCAGGGGGGCTTTGACGCCGCGATGCACGCCCTGCAGGAAATCTATGGCATCGCCGGCCGATGGCGGCGCAAGCCGTACTACTCGTTCAACGATGCGGAGATGGAGCAGTTTCGCTCGTTCCTGCGCGGGCTGGGGCTGCTCTAACTCGGCTGCGCGAGCAGCTTCGACAGGATCACGCCATGCTGGTCGAACCGCAGATCGCGACCATTCCCGCCGGACCCGTGCGCATGGGCGTGCCGGAATTTCCGCAGGGCGCGAAGCTGCACCGCTGGGAGAGCCGGGAAGTGAACGTGCCGGCCTTCGGCATCGCCAGGCACGCGGTGACGGTCGGCGAGTATCTCGCCTTCGCGGATGCGACGCGCTACGCGATAGCGCCGGAGATCCGCACCGACCCGAGGTTCAGGGATCCGAAGGCACCGGTCGCCTACACCAGTTGGATCGATGCCGTCCGCTACGCGCAGTGGCTCTCGCGTCAAACCGGCAAACCCTACCGGCTGGTGCGCGATGCCGAGTATGAGAAAGCCGCGCGGGGCGGCGCCGCCGGGAAGCGTTACCCATGGGGCGATGAATCTCCCGACCAAAGGGCCGACTGGAACAACCCCGCCGGGAGCCCGCGGCCCGTCGGCTCCTACGCTCCCAACGGCTACGGCGTTCACGACATGGCCGGCTCGATGTGGTGTTGGTGCGAGGAGTGCTACGACGAGGTTGCCACCTCAGACAAGGCGCGGATGGTCTACGACGACACGCAGATCAAGGACGTGCGCCTCAATCCCGTGTGCCGGGGAGGCTCGTTCAAAACCGCCGACCCCACCGTCCTCTGGTGCGCCTTCCGCCACGAAGACCCCGTCGACGGCCGCTTCGACTGCATCGGCTTCCGACTGGCGATGAGCGTCTGAAAAAGTCTAACCGCGCGTCGCGATATCGCAGACGAAACACGGAGTCACGAAGTCACGAGGAATACCAGCGCAGCAGATTAAACGCGAAGGCGCGAAGACAGCAGATTAAACGCGAAGACGCGAAGACTTAAAGCCACGAAGAAATTGAAATACGACGGCACGAAGAACGCGAAGCAGAAGAACCAGATGCCTATAAAGCATTGCTATCAAATAAAGTCAAAGTCCAAGGTCATTTCCGTACTAATTCAGCCTGCTCCTCTTCGCGCCTTCGCCGCTTGGCGGTAATTTTGTCCCTCGTCTTTCTCTGTGAAGTCTTCGAGTTAAGAATCCTTCTGACTCATTTCGCGGTGTATCCGCCATCGACCGGGATGTTTGTTCCCGTGATGTACGCCGAGGCGTCGGACGCGAGAAAGACGATCACGCCCTTCAGGTCGTTCTTATTCGCCATTCTTCCAAGGAACGTGCGGGCGTTGTATCGCGGCGTGAAGACTTCGCCCTGGTTGAAGGAGAAGCCGCCGGGCGCGATCGCGTTGACGCGGACGCCGCGCGGGCCGAGCCTTGCGGCGGCGTAGCGGGTGAGCTGGACCATCCCGCCCTTGTGGAAGAAGTAGTCGGGCGGCGCATCCCACGTTGTGCCTTCATAGAGTGTGAAGTCGGGGCCGACCATTCCCTGGATCGATCCGATGTTGATGATGCTGCCGCGCCCGCGAGCGGCCATGTGGTTGCCGAAGGCGTGAGTCATCATGAAGATGCCCGTCGCGTTCACCTCCATGCTCCGCGCGAAGCCCGCCGCCCCCGAGTCCCAGTTGGCCATGCACCGCAGGACAGCATTGTTCACCAGCACATCGACGCCGCCCGCGCGTTCAATCACTCCCTTCAACAGTGCATTGACCGATGTCTCGCTTGCCTGGTCGAGCGGCAGCGCCGTTACATCGAGCCCCGCGTCGCGGAACGCTTTCGCCTGCCCTTCGAGCTTCTCAAGGTCGCGGCTGGCCATGAATGTTTTCGCCCCGGCTTCCGCCAGCGCTTCGGCGATCTGTCTGCCGAAAAGCCCGGCGCCGCCGGTCACGACCGCCACCTTGCCGTCGAGCCGAAATTGATCGAGCACCTTCATCGAGCGTTTCCTCTCTGACTTCAAACACTACACGTTAGTGAACGCCGAGCCCGAGTCGGCCGACGCCAAAACCGCGAGATTCACCTTCAGCGTCTGCACCCCTTCTTCCAGCGAACAGACCGGCGCGGCCTTGGCTTCGATCGCGTCGAGAAACTGATTCGCCTGCCGGATGAACCACTCATCGCGCTGCATCGGCGGAAACGTTTGGTCGTTCCACGCTCCGCCGGGCTCGCTCATCCAGCGCCAGCGGTTCTCGTGGACCTCGAAGCGCGCCGTGCCGCGCTGGCAGATGACAGTCATGCTGATTTCGTTCGGGGCCTGGTGCTGGTTGAGCGCGTAGCAGCCCAACACGCCGCCCTGGCGCGTCATGACGTTCACGGTGTCTTCGACATCAACGCCATCCAGCACCTGGTGGGCCGCGTCGGCCGCGACGCGCTCGATCGGGCCGGCGAGCCACTCGCCCGCGTTCAGCATGTGGGTCATCGCATCCTGAATCGCGCCGCCGCCCCTCGATCGGTCGGCATAATAAATCTCGCGATAAGCCGGCCGGTACAGCGGGAAAAACTGTCCGCAGAACGCGAGCACTTGCAGCGCTCGTCCGAAGCGCCCGGAGTTGATCGCCTCGCGCATCGCCGCCAGCACCGGGTGCGAGCGCCACACGTACGCGACCGCCGCGACGCGCTTCGCCCGCAGCACCGCGTCCAGCAGCGCCGGGATGCCCTCCAAGGACGTCGACAACGGCTTCTCGATCAGCACGTGCGCCCCGGCTTCAATCAGCCGCCGGGCGATCGGAATATGCGACGGCGCCGGCGTCGCGATCACCGCGGCGTCCCAACTTTTCGCCAACGCAGCATCGAGCGACGCAAAGACTTCACGCAGCGCGTAGCGCTCCGCCACCTGCGCCCGCAGATCGTTGTCGATTTCGCACAGCCCGACTTCGGCGCGTCCGGTTGCCGCGAAGCAACGGAGATGCCGCTCCCCAATAGACCCCGACCCAACAACAAGAACGCGATGTGCCATCTTCGCTTCATCGTGGCACGGGCGTCCCGCCCGTGCGGATACCGTACAAGTGACAACGATTCGCAGCCGCAGACCAATCTATCTGCAATGCCGCCAACAGGCGCAACGCCCTCGCCTCCATTTCCGGTCAGTATCGCTGCGCTCCCCTGCACGGGCGAGACGCCGGTGCTACGACTAAGATGCTAGCGATTGTCTTCGCCCCGGATCGGCGCGCCGCACCAGACCCAGTACCCCTCCATGCGAAACCCACCGCCGCGCGGCGCCGGGCAGAGGCGCTTCATGAACCGCGGCGACTCTTTTTTTGCCTTTTCTGTCATCGCCGACAAAATCATGCAGTCACCCTCTTGGCGGATCCGCAAGCTGGTTGAATCCCATGCGGTCGCTGCCGCTGACCAGAATCAGCGGTTGTTTCTGATAGACCTTCACAAACGGCACGGTCACGCGCGAGGTCACGCCCATGCGCCGCTTGTCGCTGTGATTGAGGTCGGAGTGATGGAGCGTGCGCTCGTCTGACGTGAGCTGATACTTCCGCTTGGTCGCAGTGACTGCGGTGGTCATGGCAGCCTCCGCCGTTACATTAGCGGCGTCGGTTGCGCGGTTGCAACCGTTTGTGAAAAGAGTTCGCCATGAACGTCATCCTGATCCTGATGGACTCGCTAAACCGGCACTTTCTACCCTGTTATGGGAACACGTGGGTGAAGACGCCGAACATCGACCGCCTGGCGGCGCGCTCGGTACGCTTCGAGCGGCACTACATCGGCTCCATGCCCTGCATGCCCGCGCGCCATGACATCTGGACCGGATCGCTGGAGTTCCTGTGGCGGCCCTGGGGCCCGGTGGAGCCGGGCGAGATGACGCTGACCAGGCGCCTCAAGGGCAAGGCGGTCACGCAACTCGTGACCGACCATTACCACTTCTTCGAGCTCGGCGGCGAGACATATCACGTCGACTTCGACGGCTGGGAATTCATCCGCGGCCACGAGAACGATCCCTGGGTCACGCGTCCGAACCGCGTCGAGATCAAGGGCCGCTGCACCGACCAGTATCAGCGCAACATGTCGCGCATGCGCGAGGAGCAGGAGTTCACTTCGCCGCGGACGTTCAAAGCCGCCGCCGACTGGCTCGAGGACAATCACGACCAGCACGATCAGTTCTTCCTGTTCATCGACGAGTTCGATCCGCACGAGCCGTTTCATTCCAGCGAGCCGTACAACAGCATGTACGATCCGCAGTGGCGCGAGCCGCCATTTTTCTGGCCGGCTTACGGACCCAATCGCTACAGCGAAGTTGAACTCCAACACCTGCGCGCGCAGTACGCCGGCAAACTCACGATGGCCGACACCTGGCTCGGCCGCGTCCTCGACAAGCTCGACCAGCACGCCCTGTGGGATGAAACGATGGTCATTCTCACCACCGATCACGGGCACTTCCTCGGCGAGCACGAATGGGTGGGCAAGGGCATCTATCCGCAGTACCAGCCGATCGCGCACATCCCGCTGCTGATCGCGCATCCGGGCGTGAAGCCGGGACGTTGCGAGGCACTGAGCTGCACGATTGATCTGTGCCCGACCGTGCTCGAAGCCTGCGCTATAGAGCACGAAAGGATGGATGGGCGGTCGCTGCTGCCTCTGTTAAAGGGGGAAACGAAAAGTGTTCGCGACTTCGCCCTCTACGGCTGGTTCGGCGCCTACGTGCAGGTGACCGACGGGACATACACCTACCTGCGAGCCCCCAGCAGCCCGGACAACGGGCCGCTGTATGTCTACCGCAGCACCTGGAACACGGCGCCGTGGTGGCGAATCCCGGTGCCCGATCAGCGGCTCGAGATCGGAAGGTTCCTGCCGCACCAGCAGCGCGTCATTGGACGCATCTTGCTCAAGGATGAAGAAAAGAAATTCCTCGGCGTGCATCCCGATTCGGTCCGCCGGCCGACCCGCCTCTTCGACGTGTCGGCTGATCCAAATCAGCAGCACGATCTGTCCGAAGATGCCGGACATCGAGCGAGCGCCGAGGCGCTGCTGGCGCGGGCGCTGCGCGAGGTCGGATGCCCGCCGGAGCAGTTTGAACGATTGGGCATTGCAGCGCAGAGCATGGCCTCCCGCGATCGAACGAAAGGCGATTGAGGGAATGCACGATTGAGGCGCAACGCATGGCCCGCGCCTATGCGTTTGGCTTGACGCGCCACCGGTCGATGACGTCCGATCTCAGGTCGATGCCGAAGCCGGGCTTGTCCGGCACGTGCATGAATCCCTCGCTGATCTTCGGATGCTCGGCGGGAAGGTCGAACCACATCGGATCGCGCAGCTCGTTGGGGAAGATTTCCACGCACAGCCCGTTTTGCACGCCGGCGAGCAGGTGCAGCGCGACCTGCGGCTCCTCGTGGTGCGCCATATTCACGCCAAAGCACGAGGCCATGCCCGCGATGCGCCGCCATTCCGTGACGCCCGCGGCGATCGTCGCGTCCACATTCAGGATGTCGACCGCGCCGCGCTCGACCAGATCGCGGCATCCATGGCGCGAGATCTCCCCCTGGCCTGCGTTCACCGGAATGCCGATGGTTCGCACGCGCGCGTTCCCGGCGATCTGGTCCTGCCACTGCACCGGCTCCTCGAGCCACGCCAGATCCAGGTCACGCACGCCGCGGGCGAACTTCATCGCGTCCGCCACGCTCCAGGATTGGTTGGAATCCGTGCAGAGGTGGAACTTGGCGCCGCCGACTTTGCGCGCCAGCCGCGTGCGCTCGATATCTTCTTCCACCGACAGCTTCCCCACCTTGAGCTTCATGCCGTAGATCCCGCCATCGAGGTAATGCTGGATCTCATCGCCAAGGTCGGCCAGCGTCTTGCCCTTCATCACGTAGCCGCCGATGGCGATCACCGGGACGCGCTCGCGGGCGCCCCCAAGAAGCTTGTAGACCGGTTGCTTCAGCGCCTTGCCGAGCGCGTCCCACAGCGCGATATCGATCGCGGCGATCGCCTGCGTCCGCACGCAATGCTTCGCCAGGTCGAGCGTGTGGATCCCTCGGTTGCCCAGGTCCACGCGCGTCTCCCACATCCGCTGCCAGTGCGCCTCCAGGTTCCGCGCGTCCTCCCCGACGAGCAGCGGCCGGTAGATCTCGTTGGCAAGACGCACGACCTCGAGCTGATACTGATCTTCATCGCCGCCAAAGGTGTGCCCGATCGTTCCATCGTCGAGTTCCACGCGCGTGACGATGGTATTGCGGCTGGTGATCTTGTACGTCCCGCCCTGAAACACGTCCTGAAGCTGGCGAACCAGGGGGATGGATTCAATGTGTTTGATCTTCATTTGCAGGCGCTACGATTCGGAGATCACAGTCAATTCAGGAATGCGATCGAAATGTTTGCGATTGTGGGTAAGGAGCGGCAGTTTATGCCGGCGCGCCATGGCTGCGGTCCAGGCGTCCCCGGGCGCGATGGGTAGGCCCCTGATTGACATAACGCGGGCCCATTCCCACGATAATTCATCGTCATGTTCAAGAACCACATAACGAAACAGGAGCTCGCGCATGTCCTGAATTCGCCGGTCACTCCACTTGTACTTCACTGCCCATCGGTAGAGTTCCGCGCAAGTCATAAAGGAGATGCAGATGGTTTTCGCTTCAACATGTTTTTTATAGAGCGCTGCGCGACTGTCGCCTTTCATCGCGAAAGAAATGACGTCCGTGTCGACAAGAATTGGTTCCATCACCCATCCTTCCGCCAGGGCTGTGAACGCAGCCGCTCCAGGTCCTGTTCAAAATCATCATCCCGCTGATCCTCCGGCCAGATGCCCCTCAGATCCTCGAGCGTGGCGGATCCTTCAATGCCCTGTTCGTTCGCCAACTCTTCGATGGAGCGGTTTCTCCAGTAATTTGACGCGGGCTGGCCCGGCACCTCTTCAACCACCGTGATCTGAACCGTTTTCCCAACGAGAGGCGCGAGCTCCGGCAGATCGACGACCTGAGAATCGAGCCGCTTGCGAATTCGAATGGGTCGCATCATCTCACCTCCGTTTACCAGTTTAGCTTAGCACCCGGGCGGCGAGACGACCAAACGAAATCAGCCTTCGGCCAACGTCGGGGGGTCTCGAGGTGTTCCTTCATGGCCGCCTCTGGCGGCGCGGTACAGATCGCCGCCGTGGGCGTCATGCAGCACAACTGCGGGGAAAGTTTTCAGCTTCAGCACGCGCATCGCCTCGCTGAGCAGCTCTTCGAACGCGACGACGGCGGATTCTTCAATCGTGGCAGACAGCAGCGCGCCGGTCCCGCCGATGGCGCCGAGGTAGACGCCGCCATGCTGCACGATCGCCTGCTTCACGTCGGTGGAGATGTAGCCTTTGCCGATGAAGCCCCGCAGCCCATGGAAGAGGAGTGTCGGGAGAAATGGATTCATCCTTCCGCTCGTGGTCGGACCGGCCGAGCCGATGACCGACCCGGGCCGCGCGGGGGTCGGCCCCACAAAGTAAAGAAGTTGGCCTCGTAAATCGATCGGCGGCTTCTCGCCGGCCTGCAGCATCTTGAACAACCGTGCGCAAGCCTGATCGCGCCCGGTCAACACAGTTCCCGACAACTCGAGCTCATCGCCCGCGCGCAGCGAGAGCGCGTCGGCTTCGCTCAGTGGCAGTTCGATTGATCTGGTCACAACGGCCCCATCAAGCGTATGGCCCATGCGGCAGGAACCCCGGCAATCGCTTCCATTTGCGAATGTCGTCCTCGGTGATGTGCTCGTGGTGGTTCTTCATGATCTGCAATGGAGGGTGCTTAAAGGACAGCCTCCTGGTGGCGATGAGCATGGCATTCGATGTTCACGCTCACAGGCAGGCTCGCGATGTGGCACGCGGCGGTTTCGATCTGGACGCCAAGCGATGTCGTCTCTCCACCGTAGCCCTGCGGTCCGACGCCGCTGGCGTTGATCTTCTGCTGGATGTCGCGCTCGAGCTGCGCCACGTGCGGCAACGCGCTTGGCTGACCGACCCGGCGCAGCAGGGCGGCCTTGGCCAGCACCGCCGAGTATTCGAACGAGCCGCCGATGCCGACCCCGACCACCATCGGCGGGCACGCGTTTGGGCCGGCCTCGATCGCCGTCTCCACAACGAAGTCGATGATCCCCTCGCGCCCGTCGGCGGGCGTGAGCATTCGGAAGCGGCTCATGTTCTCGCAGCCGCCTCCTTTGGCGAGAAGCTTCAGCGTGAGCATGTCGCCCTCAACGAGACGGGTGTGCACGATAGCCGGCGTGTTGTCGCCCGTGTTGCCGCGCTGGATCGGATCGCCGGTGACGGACGCGCGCAGAAAACCTTCTTTCCATCCTTGCCGGACGCCTTCATTGATCGCATCGGAGAGAGTGGCGCCGGTGATGTGAACGTCCTGCCCGACTTCCGCGAACACGACGATCAGCCCCGTGTCCTGACACATCGGCAGGCTCTTCTCCCTGGCCACATCCGCATTCTGCAGGATCCGCAGCAGCGTGTTGCGCGCCAGCGGCTTAGTCTCGATTTCCGCCGCGGCGGCAAGCGCTTCGCGCATGTCGTCCGTCAGCTCGAAGTTGGCGCGCTGGCACAACGTTGCGATGGCATCGCTGATCGATTGTGCAGTCACTTCTTTCATGGCGTGATTCAGGCGAAGACGAAATCGGCCACGCTCGAAGGCGCCGGCGGCTCGCTTTCCATCGCGAAACGCAGCGCCTCGTCGTTCACCGCCCTGGCTCGCTCCCGCAGCGCGGCCAGCCGCTCGTCGGCGATCCCTTTTTCCCTCAGCACTTTCTCCAGCCGGGGAAGCGGGTCCGCCTTCTTCCACTTCATCGCCTCTTCCTCGTTCTCATACTTCCCGGCGGAGATGGCGCTGTGCCGCTCCCACCGAACAGTCTTGCATTCCAGCAGGGTCGGCCCCTCACCGGCGCGAGCGCGGGCGACGGCCCGGCTCATCGCCTCGTACACCAGGATCGGATCGTTGCCGTCGACGGTCTCGCCGGGCAGGGCGAATCCTTTGGCGCGGTCGGCGATATTCTCCAGCGGAACCGACATCCGGGTCGGCACGGAAATCGCGAAGCCGTTGTTCTCGCAGACGAACACCAGCGGCACCTTCCAGAGCGTCGCCATGTTGAGGGTCTCGAAGAACGCGCCTTCGCAGGTCGCGCCGTCGCCGAAGTAGACGACGGTGACGCGCCCGTTCTTGCGCAGCTTGTTGGCCAGCGCCATGCCGCCGGCGATGGGGATGTGCGCCGCTACGACGGCGTTGGTCCCCCAGAAGTCCTTGCTCACGTCGCAAAGGTGCATCGATCCACCGCGGCCGCCGCTGCACCCGGTCTGCTTGCAGAGCAGCTCGGCCATCAGGGGCTTGGGGTCCAGCCCCTTGGCGATGGCATGCCCATGTCCGCGATAGGTGGCGAACACCTGATCGTCCGGCTCCAGCGCCGCCGCCCCGGCTACCGCGATCGCCTCCTGGCAGATGCAGGGGTGCGTGCTGCCCGAGAACAGCCCTTTGCGAAAGCTGGCGATCGCGTTCTCCTCGAAGTAGCGAATGGTCCACATCCGCTCATACCAGCTGAGAAGTGTTTCCGTCGTGATGCTCTTGGACATGGCGTTTCTCGCTTGAACCATTCTAGTTGTGGCACGGGCGTCTCGCCCGTGCGGGGGACACTGGGGAAAACGATTGTTCTGGAAGCGTCACGGGTCGCATCCCTCGCCTTCCGCACGGGCGAGACGCGCGAGACGCCCGTGCTACGAAACAACTGATCCCTCATCCGTAGGCGCCCATTGGGAGAAATCCCAGCAAGCGGCGCAAGCGCGGGTCGGCGTTGGCGTACACGTGCTCGGGCATCTGATAGTTCATGAACGGGTAGTACTTGTGTCCGATGATCCGCCGGGCATAGGTCACCTGCGTGATGAAGCGCGTGCGGTCGCTGGTGTTCGGGCCGCCGCGATGCCACACCTGGTTGTTGAACATCACGACGCTCCCCGCCTTCCCCAGGCACGGGACGGCCTGCTTCCGATATTCCGTGCCATCGAGATCCGCGGGGCAGGCCTTGCCGAAGAGGTGCGACCGGGGGATGACCTCAGTGCCGCCGTGCTCCACTTTCGTCACGTCGGTCAGGTAATAATTCGCGGTAAACAGCAGGCACGGCAACTGGACGTTGGTTGGCGGCTCTCCATGGGTCACGAGGTAATGCGGCGCATCGTCCTGGTGCCACGCGCTCAGGCTGGCGGCGCCGGGTTTGGTTATGAACGAGTTGTTGTGGATGACGTGGCAGATCGGCGAGACCACCGCCTCTGCGAAGCTGATGATCGGCTCCATATCGAACAACCGCCGGTTCGCCTCGCTCCCTTCGAACATGCGCGTGCGCAGCCGCAGCGGCTGGTCATCATCGCGCTGGCTGCTCTGCGCGCCGCGCTGGTTGGGGTCGGCCAGGTCCCTCTCGAGATCGGCCTTCAGCTCGGCGATGTGATCGCTCTTGAGCACCTCGGGAAGGAAGAGGTACCCCTCGCGGTTGAACTGATCGACCCACTGCTGGATGCGCGGGTCGGGGGCTGTGATCGTGGGCGCGTTCATGTTCTGTTCTCCACTGCGGATGAAGCCAGTCGAGTCGCCTGTTGCAGGACTCGCTGGCGGATCTGCGGCTCCCATTCCCCGGGCAGCTCGGAGGGGAGCAGGTAGTTCTTGTAACCGACCTTCGCCTCCATCCCGCCCTCGCGGCTGATCTGCGGCGTCGCAGGTAGCTGAACGATGCCGTTACTGTAACCGAGGACGAACGTGTTCGGGCCGAGCGCGTCGCGCAGCTCCATTGGGTCTCCGCCATCACTTCGAACGGCACGGCGACGAACCCAACGCCCGCCTGATAGATCGCGTTGCTGATGGCTATTGCATCACCTGCTGTACGCCCGCGACCACGTCGTCGGCGCTGGGGAACACGACATCCTGCAGCTTTCCGGTCGGGATCGGCAAGTCCTTCGCCGCGACGCGGACGATCGGCGCCTGGAGATAGTCGAATGCGCCTTCCACCGCGCTCTGCGCGATCTCCGCGCCGGCGCCGCCGGTCTTCACCGACTCGTGCGCCACAACCAACCGCCCGGTCTTGCGCACGGAATCGCAAATGCCCTCGCGGTCCAGCGGCGAAAGGGTGCGCAGATCCAGAACTTCGCAGTCGATCCCTTCCTCCGCCAACCGCGCGGCCGCGTCGAGCGACGGTTTGACCATCCCGCTGTAGGTGACGACCGTCGCGTCCTTCCCCTCGCGTGCGACCCGCAGCTTGCCGAAGGGGATCGCCTCGCCAGATTCGTCCACCGGTCCCTTGCCGGCGTAAAGGCGCACGTGCTCGATGAAAAGCGCCGGGTTGCCGTCGCGGATCGCGTTGATCAGCAGTCCCTTCGCATCAGCGCCGTTGGACGGAACGATGACCCGCAGCCCGGGGACGTGCATGAACCACGCTTCCAGGCTTTGCGAGTGCTGCGCGCCCAGGCCCAGCCGGTTGACGATCGGCGTGCGGACGATCAGGGGAACGCGCACCTGCCCGCCGAAGAAATAGCGCATCTTGGCGGCCTGGTTCACCAGCGCATCGGAGGCAAGCGTCATGAAGTCAATGAACTCGATCTCCACGATCGTCGGCATGCCGGCCAGCGCCAGGCCGATGCCGAAGCCGACCGTGGATGCTTCGCAGAGCGGCCCGTCGCGCACGCGCTCGGGGCCGAACTCATCGTAGAGTCCCTTGTAGACCCCGAAGGTGCCGCCGTAGGTGCCGATGTCCTGCCCGAGGAGGACGATCTCGGGGTTGCGGCGCATCTCCTGGCGAATTGCCTCGTTGATGGCCTCGGCCATGCTGAGTTGCCGAACGCTCATGAATGCCTTTCCTGCTGCGGGACGTCGCGACGCGCCGGGCCGGTGTAGGTGATTTCATCCGGTTCGGCGGCCTTGAAAGGGCGCTCCTGCGTCATCTGCTCGTGAGCGTGGGCGACGTAGCCGATGGTGCGGCTCACGATGAAGAACGCCTTGCCGAGCGCGGGATCGATGTTCATGTCGCACATGAGGCCCGCGACCGCGCCGTCGACATTGATCGCGAGCGGCCGGCCCATCGCCTTCTCCGCCGCCTTTTCCAGGTCGCGCGCCAGCGCCGTGTGCGGGCCGCTGAGCTTGTACTGTTCCGCGAGCTCGAAGAGGACGACGGCGCGCGGATCGCGGCTGTGGGCGCGATGACCGAAACCGGGCAGGCGCTTGCCGGCGGCGCGCATCTCCGCGAAGACCTGGTCCGCGCTCCTGCCGTTCCTGACGGCGTCACTGAGCAGCCGCGCGCAGGGCTCGATCGCGCCGCCATGCGTGTCGCCGATGGAACAGACGCCCGCGGCGACCGCGGTTTGCAGCGGAACGCCGGAGGATGCGACGAACCGCACCGCGTCGGCGCTGGGAGACGCGAGGCTGTGCTCGCAGCAGCTCACCAGGATCGCCTCCACGAGCCGCCCTTCGTTGCCCCTGGGCAGCTCGCCGGTAAGCAGGAGATAAGTGACGTCGCCGAACGAGCGGCTGCGCGTGAGCTGCTCGATTGGATAGCCGCGCACCAGGATCTCATTCTCGTGCACCTGTGAGATCGAAGTTTTCCAGAAGTCGCTCATATGAATCTCGCCGCAACGAAGCCGAGTTTCGCAGCGTTCATCCGCATGATCGCGGCAATCCCTCGGCGAGCTCGTCGAAGCGGTCGGCGACGAATACGCCGGCCTCTTTTAATGCGGCGGCCTTGCCGCGGACGGAGCCTTTGCCGCCTTCCACCATCACCGCCGCGTGTCCGAAGCGGATCCCTTCCATCTCATCCACGAAGCGCCCGGAAAGAAAGGCGTTGATGCGCAGGCGCGTTTTGCCGCGTTTGAGCTGCTCGGCGAGCTGTTCCTCGGCGGTTCCGCCGGGCTCGCCATAAATCACGACGGCATCAGTGGCCGGATCGTCCTCCAGCATCGCGACCAGCTCGGGGAAGTTGGAGCCGACGACCGGGTCGCCTCCGACGCCGATGGCGATGCTCTGGCCGATGCCGCGGCCGGTAAGGAAGCTGGCGATTTCGGTCGTCATCCCGCCGCTGCGCGACAGCACCGCGACGCGCCCGGGCGTGAAAGAGCGGCGGACGTTATCGACGCGGCCCCCGATGGTGCCAAGCTTGGCGATGCCCGGGCGGATGAGCCCCAGCGTGTTGGGGCCGATGACGGTGCAGCCGGCCGACCGCGCGGCGGCCAGCAGCCTGCAGGTGTCGAGCCGCGGAACGCGCTCGGTCATGATCAGGCAGAGCTTCATGCCGTGCGCGAATGCTTCCAGGGCCGCGTCGAGCACCCCCGACGCGGGGACGGAGATGATCGTCGTGGTTGGATGATGCGCGGCAACGGCGGCGGCGACGGTATCGAAGACCGGGATGCCATGCACTTCCTGGCCGCCCTTTCCTGGCGTCACGCCCGCGTCGATGCGGCTGCCATACGCAAGCATGTCCGCGACCATCGCCGATGCTTCGCGCCCGGTGATGCCCTGCACGAGGATTCCCGCCTGCGGATCAAGCAGCACGACCGCCGCTCCTCTCCACCGCGAGACGGGCCGCTTCGTCGAGCGACTTGTCGCGGCCCAGCGCTTCGATGCCGGCCTCGGCGAGCAGCGCGCGGGCCTCGTCTTCCCACGAGCCGGGGATGCGAAAAACGCTCACGGTCTTGCGCGGGTCCCTGCCCGCCTGGCGGATTCCCGCGAGCAGACCGCGGGCCATCACGTCGGCGCGGGTGTTATTCACGACGTTCATGATGACCGCGAGCTTGTTCACTCCTGGCTTGGAAAGGAGCAGTGCGACGAGGGCCGCGATCTTTTCTTCCGTCGGGTTGCCGCCGACCTCGCAGTAGTTCGCCGGCCGCCCGCCATAGCGGCGAATGGCATCGAACACGGTGAGGCTTGCGCCGCCCCCGCCGATCAGCAGGCCAAGGTCTCCGTCAAATTCGACGACGCGTCCCGCGACGCCCCGATGGTCCATCGAATCGATCCGCTGCGCTTCGAGCTCCAGCGGCGTGGGCGCGCGGCCGCTGGCGCCGGCGGCAATTTCGCCGAGGCCCAAAAGGTTTGGCTGCTGCCGCTGGGCGGCGTCGTCATCGATCTCCACGTGAGCATCCAGACCCACGAGCGCGCGGTCTTCGGTCTCAACCAGTGGATTAATCTCGAGCGTAACCGCGTCGAGCGCCAGAAACGCCTTCGCGAGCTTCTCCATCGCCGCGCCGACGGCCACCAGCGTCTTGCCGGTTAATCCAGCGGCGGCGGCCATCTCGCGGCCATGGAACGAGCGGAGGCCGAGAAAGGGATCGAAGGTTTGCCGCACGGGCTCGGCATGCTCGACATCGATACCTCCGGCGACGCTCAGCAGCGCGACCGGCAGCTTGGCTGCGGTGTCCCAGGTGATGCCCGCGTAGAGCTCGCGGGTGAAGGAGAGCTTGGGCTCGACCGAGACGGCGGCGACGCGAATGCTGCGAAGGGTCAAGCCAAGCAAACGAGCGGCGGCGGCGCTGGCGGCGGCGGGCGAATCTGCGAAGTCGATCGCTCCTGCCTTGCCGCGGCCGCCAAACGGGACCTGCGCCTTGAGCACCGCCGGCTTGCCCAACGCGCGCACGGCCTCCGCGGCGGCGTCGGCCGAATTGACGACGGTCGGCTCCGTCATCGTCAGGCCGAAGCGCCCGAGCAAAGTCTTGCTTTGGTGTTCCAGCAGCCTCATGCCCGGTTGATCTCCTCCTGAAGCGACTGCAGAAACCGCGCCGCCTCAGCGCCGTCGACGACGCGGTGATCGACCGCGAGGGTGAACCACGCGACCTTCGTTCCGGCAGGCGCGTCGATGGCACGGGCGACCCCGAGGACTGCCGTCTGTCCGTGGAAGACGAAGGGGTTGAAGAAATCAACGCCCATCATGCCCAGGTTGGTGATCGCGAAGGGCGCGTTCCGCAGCTCCTCCGATCGCAACGATCTACTTGCGCCGCGGCGGCGGAAGTCTTCAACCGCCGCCGAAATCTCCGCCAACTGCCGCTTGTCCGCTTCGCGAATCGCCGGCGCCACCAGCCCATGAGGCGTATCCATCGCAACGGCAACGCTGACGGACTCAACCCGCGAGCGCTCGCCCTGAATCATGGTGCGCAGGGCAGGATGCCGCGCCAGCGCGGCTGCCGCGGCGCGGATCAGGCGGTGGGAAAAGGTCACGCCCTCGGCCTTCACGGAGAGCGGCGTGACGTCCATCTGCCGGGCGACGTGAATCTGCGGGATTTCCGCCAGGCTCTTTCGCATCTGGGCGATGAGCGCCAGGCGCGGGGGTGGGAGGGGGATCCATTCGCCGCCCGGAGCAGTGGGTGTCGATGCCGCCGGTGATGAGGGCGCGGCGGGTGCTGAAGCCTTGCCGTTGGCATCGACAGCGGCCTTGACGTCTTCGACCGTTACGCGTCCGTTGGGGCCGGTGCCGCGCACGGTTCGAAGATCGATGCCCGCTTCGGCGGCGGCGCGCCGCGCCGCCGGGGCGGCGGGGACGATACCGCCTTCATGAATGATCGGCGCCGAAGCCGGGGCCGGCGCGGGGACGGTTCTGCTCCTCGTCGCGGCTGCAGCGCTCGTCGGAATGGTGAACGCCTCGTCGGCGGTATCGGTGAGAATGCACAGCAGCGCTTCCTTGCCGATGTTGTCGCCTTCCTTGACGAAGAGCTTGCGGACGTAGCCGGCCTCGGACGCGGGCACTTCGGTGGTCGCCTTCTGCGTTTCGACTTCGATGATGGGTTTGTCCGCGTCGACGAGCTCGCCCTCGCGCACGCAGACCTTGACGACGGCCACGCTCTCCATCTCCAGCTCGACCTGCGGCAGCAGGATGTTCTTCTGCATGGTCTAGACTCCGACAAACTCGATGTCGAGCAACTGTGCGACGTCGGCCAGCTCCGAGGCCCAGTGCCCCGGCGCGGTGCCTGCGTGGTGGACGGGGCCGGCCTCGAGCCAGCGCGTGTACGCATGGTGCACGTTGGCTGACGCGAAGCGGAAAAAGCCGGCCAGCGCGCCGGCGTCCGGCAGCCGGTCGGGAAGGATCTGACCCTCCGCCACAACGAGGCGGAACTTCTTCAACCCATGCGGCGTGGGCGTCAGGCTGACGATCGTCGCGGGCCCGGGCTTCAGCGGATACGCGAAGGAAGCGCCGCGGCCGTGCAGTCCCTTGAAGTTCGTGTTGCCGCGGACCGAGGGCTTGGCGCCGGGCCGGCGGATCGCGTCCTCGCCTTCACCCGAATTGGCGATGACCACCGCGTTTCGTTTTTCATCCATCACCTGCACCTCGGTGTACATGGAGGCGCCGGTCAACTCCTTGAGCAGGAGCATCGCCAGCGCCGTGGGCAGGTCGCCGGTGCAGGTGAAGGGCCGGCCCAGGGAGTTCTGGTAGCCGAGGCTGTAGCAGGCGGTGATGCCGATCGCGGGGTTGCGAAGGCAATTCGGACCGTGGCAGTTGACCGTGCCGGCGGCGGCCTGGTTTGCGTCGGCCAGGGTGGCGACGGCTTCGCAGAGGCGCACGGAGCGGCGCAATTCGTCCGGCTCGATGTCATGAACGACGGCCTTGCGCTTCAGCTGCACGAGGTGGCGATCGACCTCCTCTTCGCGGACCGAGACGTAGCTGTGCGTGAGCTTATGCGCCGAGACCCGGGCGATCGTCGGGCCGAGGTGCTCGCGCAGGTAAGCGGGGTCCAGTTCCACGTCGGTCATCATTGGAAAACCTTCGCCGACAGCGATCAGCCGCGCCGCGCGCACGCGCGAGGCGGTTCGGGCGACGCGAAGGAAGCGGGCAAGCTGCTTCGCGCTGCGCGGGCTCGATTCATGGCCGGTGACGACGCGAAACCACCGGCCCTCGCGCAGCAGCGTGTTGGCCAGCGCCTGCGTGCCGATCTGCCCCGTGTGGCGGACGATCTCCACCATCGAGTAGCCCTTGCCGACCGTGCGGATCTGCTGGGCGTTCCAGATGAGGATGGGCAGATCCAGCTGCCGCAGCGCTGCCCAGGGGATGCCGCCGAAGACGGCGATGGTGCTGACGACCACGATGCAGTCGAGCGACTGCTCGCGAAGTTCGCGGCCGACGCGGGCGGCGGAGTCGGCGTCGCGGATCAGCTGCCCGTCCCAGACGACGTCGCCGAGCGAGCGGAGAGTGTCGGCGCAGCGCCCCGCGACGGCGGCTTTCTCGCGCGGGAAGTCGGGGCAGATGCCCTCGTAGTAATCCACGTAGAATGGGAGGTAGCCGATGCGAACGGGTTTTAGGTCGGCAGCCTTCACGCGAGCGCCTCGGGCGGCTGGCGGCGCCAGCTCATGTTCGGGTTGAACGAGGCGCGGATCATCCTTGTGATCGAGCAGTTTTCGGTTCATGGCGCGCCCTCCGCGGCCTTGGGCGCGGGCTGAAAGAGCTCCAGGGCGATGTTGTCCGGGCCGTTGAAGTAGACGGAGCGGGCGCCGCGGTTGAGGCCGAAGGTCACCTCGTTGGGGGCCGATTTGAAGCGCACGCCGTGGCTGCGAAGACGATCGTACTCGGCGTTGATGTCATCGACGACGAAGCACAGATGAGCGGCGCCCGGGCGATTGGTGGCGGTGTTGACCGCTTCGCCTTTGGGCGCGCGATACTCGATCAGCTCGAGCAGGTCGCGGCGCTCGCCTTGCGGCGCGAAGGCGAGGACGGCGATTTTCAAATCAGCGTCGAGATACCCCACGGTCCGGCGGATGTAATCGAAGTTGTAGATTCCTCCGCCGATGCGCTGCATCCCGAAGAGGTCGACGAAGAAGCGCTCCGCGGCATCCGCATCCGAGACAGTGAAGCTGGTGTGGTGAAAGCCTTTGATCACGGTATTGCCGTCAGAGCATGATCCATCCGCCGTTGACGTCGAAGGTCGCGCCGGTGGCGTAGCTGCATTCGTCGGAGGCGAGGAAGGCGATGGCGGCCGCGACCTCTTCCGGACGCGCGAGGCGCTTGAGCGGGATCGATTCGCACAGCGCGTCGCGCCGCTCCGCGGGCAGGTTGCGCATCAGGTCCGTGTCCATCAGCCCGGGGGCGATGCAGTTCACAAGAATGCCGTCGGCGGCGACCTCGCGGGCGATCGACTTGGTGAACATGACGATCGCGCCCTTGGTGCCGCTGTAGATGCTGGAGTTGGCGAACCCGCCGACACGTCCGCCGGTCGAGGCGACGTTAATGATCCGCCCGCCGCCCGTCTTCTTCATCGCGCTGCAGGCGGCCTGGGCGAGGAAATACTGGCTCCTGGCGTTCACGTCGAACAGTTTCTGCCAGTCGGCCTCGGTTGACTCGTTGAACGGCAGGCGCGGGCAGATGCCGGCGTTGTTGATGAGGATGTCGAGCCGCCCGCGATCGCGCACGACGGTATCGACCATCGATTTCAATTCTGAGACTTTGGAGACGTCGACGCGATAGGGTGTCGCCGCCGGGCCGATCGCTTTCGCTACAGCTGACACTTCCTCAAAGTTGATGTCGGCGGCGACAACATGCGCGCCCTGTTCGCCAAGGACGCGCGCGGTGGCCTGCCCGAGTCCTCGCGCGGCGCCGGTCACCAGCGCGGTCTTGCCGTCTAAGCGAAACACGGAGACCTCCCTTCGGCGCGGCCGGCGCGCGAACGTTCGTAGGCGCGGCCGAGACCGGTGGTGCCGCCGGTGACGAGTGCGAGCTTGTTGTCGAGCCGGAACAGCATTTATCCCTTCGCTCCCGCTTCGAGCTTCAGTCCGATCTCCCGCGCCAGCTGCGGATCGGGGGGGTAGACGCGCGGGAACGTCCTGCCTCGGTAGGCGGTGTTCGGCGTCGGGCGCGGACCCAGGAGCGGCAGGAAGGTCTGGAACCGCTTCGCCGGGCGGTAGGTCGTGCCGTCGGGCATGTAATGGCCAACCACCGACATGCGCGGCGAGTTAGTCCGATTGGTCTCCGAGCCGTGGAAGCACAGCGAATGGTGGAAGCTGGCCTGCCCCGCCTTCAGCACGCAGGGCTCATCGATCCACGGCGTCTTCACCTTGGATTCAAACTCGCCGCGAAGGCGGTTCAGGTCTTTGTCGAAGAAGCGCGCGCTGTTCTCGACCAGGTCCCACTTGTGGGAGCCGACGAGCGTGCGCATCCCGCCGTTGGAAAGGTCGGTGTCCTGCAGCGCGATCCAGGCGGTGCACATGTTGGTCGTGGAGCTGGTCTGCCAGTAGCCGTAGTCCTGGTGCCAGCCGATATTCCCGGCGTCGGTCTTGGCGTCGGGCCCGGCCCCGGGCTTGGAAAGCGATTGATCCGCCCAGAGGCGAACACCATCGACTTTCATCAGCGTCGCGGCGATGCGCCCCAGGTTCGCGTCGAGGACCACGTCGCGCACGGCGTCGTTCACCCACCAGGAGTTCACGATCCGGCGCAGCGCCGTCGGGTCGTCCGGCATCGGGCGAATGTCCTGGAAGTACCAGCCGTCGCCGTCGATGTGTCCGGCATACATGCGATCGAGGGCGCCGCGCAGCTGCTGCATGTGGGCGTCGTCGAGAAGCCTGGGGCTGATCCAGTAGCCGCGCTCCCCGTAGCTTTCGACGTCCTGCTGCGTCGGAAGATAGTTTTTCACGCGTGAGCTCATCGCGAACCTCCGTCGGTTCTTCACAGCTGGAACTGGTATTTCTTGACGATCTCCTCGCGCACGTGGATTCCAAGTCCGGGTTCGTCGCGCACCTTGATGTATCCGTCCTTCTGCACCCAGGGGTCGGACACCAGCTCGTGCTGCATGGGCGACTCGTGCGGTTTGAAGTCCATGCAGATGCCGCTCTCGGAAGCGGCCAGCAGGTGGACGCTGGCGGCGGTGTTGATCGCACTGCTCCACGTGTGGGCGGAAAAACAGAGGTGCTCGGCTTCGATCAGCTTGATCACGTGAACGCAGGCGGTAATGCCCTGGCATCGGCCCGGGTCCATCTGCACGACGTCGACGGCGCCCGAGCGAATCAGCCGGCGGTAGCCTTCGACATTCCACTCCTGCTCGCCGGTGCCGATGTTGGTGCTGATGGCGGCGCGCAGCCTCGCATGCGCCTCGAAGTCGGCGGGGACGAGCGGCTCTTCGATCCACTTGAGCCGGTAAGGCTCGAGGTCGCGAAGGCGGCGGATGGCGGTGGGGACGTCCCACTTCACCCTTGCGCCAAGGACGTCGAAGACCAGTTCGATGTCCTCGCCGATGGTTTCGCGCACGCGGCGCGCGAGCTCCAGGTCTTTCTTGCGGTCGGCGCCGAAGACGGATTCGGGCCGCTTCCCCCAGCCGCCCTTGACGATGCGATAGCCCTGGTCGCGGAAGAACTTGAACTCATCGACGGACCAGTTGATGTCATCCATGTCGAGATGGATGGAGGCCATGGCGGCGACCTTGTCGCGAAGGCGCCCGCCAATCAGGTTGCAGACCGGCTTGCCGAGCAGCTTGCCCTTCAGGTCCCAGAGGGCCATGTCGACGGCGCTGACAGCGAAGGCGGCGAGCCCCTGTGGGCCGTACCACCAGACGCGGGCGAGCATCTTGTGAAACGCGCGCTCGACCTCGGTGGCGTCGTCTCCGACCAGCATGGGCGCGTAGCCTTTTTCGATGACGATCTTCACCGCCTGCGCCGAGTCCGGGAACTGGGAGATGCACTCGCCCCAGCCGATCTTCCCGTCCTCCGATTCGACGCGGGCGAGGGTGATGTAACGGAGCTTGCCGTGATCGTGCGGCTCGGGGTACTGCAGCGGATGAGCAGTGATGGATTTGATCTTCATGACGCGAGTTTTTTCAGGTGATCGCGCAGCAGGATGGTTTCGGACACGTTGTCCACGTCGTTGCAGCGCTGCCAGTCGATCCAGACGTATTCCAGCCCCAGGTAGCCCTCATACTTGGAGCGGGCCATCGCGCCCAGGACCTTGGCGAAGTCGATCGTGTTCTCCTTGAGCGGCGCCTGCAGACGGCCCTTGCAGGCACAGCGGGCGTGAAAATGCGACGCGTGCGCGACCAGCGGCTCGACCTGCGAATCAGGAATTCCCTGGGCGGTGAAGTGCCCGTAGTCGAGCGTCAGCGTGAGGCCGGGCGATTGCCGCAGAAGTTGCAACGTCGCTTCGGGCGTCGTGATGACCGAGCCGAGGTGCGGCTCGATGGAGAACGTGACGCCGCACCGGCGTGCCTCCCCAGCGCGCCACGCGAGCTCTTCACTGCTGCGCTGGATCGAATCCTCTTCGCTCTCCTGTTCCCATCTGACGCCGGGGACGCTGCTCAGGTGTTTCGCGTTACAACGCGCGGTGAACTCGAGCATCTTCTGAAACAGCTCGCGCGACGCGCGGCGCTGAGCGGCGTCGGGATGATTTGCCGCGCGGCCTTTGAAATCGGGCGAGGGGATGAAGTACACGTCCGCCAACTGCAACCCGCGGTCGTCCAGCTTGTGCGAGAGAGCGCGGGCATGGGCGGCGACGTCGCTGCAGACGGCATCCAGCTTCAGATGCGTCTCGCGTTCGTGAAACAGTCCCACATCCACGCCCTGGACCCCGAGCCGCGCGATCAGGTCGAGGACATGATCGTGATCGAGCAGCGGGAACGTGAAGTCGGCGCACGCGAGCTTGAGGTTCATCCCCGCCTCCGCGCGCGAGTCTTGCGGGCGCCGCCGGTCGATCGTTTGCCCTTCGCGGAGGAGCTTTTCGCGACGGACCGGCCGGCGCGTTTGCGTTTCGCGCTGCTGCGCTTGTTCCCATTCAGAATGATGTTTTTTCCGCTCTTTGCGGACCTTACCGCTGCGTCGATTACCTGCATCGCAAATGCGCCGAGGCTGGCGGGCGAGCCATTGGGCGCGTCGCCCGCGACGCAGTCGATGAGGTTCCGCGCGGGCTCATACATCGGGTAGGTGTCCGCTTCAGGAATGTCGGGGTAGCGGGTGACGTTGCTGTTCACGTCGTGGAACTCGAGTTTCCCCTTCCACAGTTCCTGAAGGATCATCCCTTTGTCGCCATAGATGCGGACTTCGTACTGACGGTCGGACATCATGGCCGCGCCGTTGGTGGCGAGCGAAACAAGCGTGCCGTCGTCGAGCTTGAGCGAGATCGCGTCGTAGACGTCCACGGCCAGTCCTGCGTTGTGAAAGCGGGCGAACACCTCGGCGGGCCTGCGCCCCGTGAGGAAGTCGACGTAAGCGGCGGAGTGCGAGGCCTGGCAGTAAATGTGCCCCCCGGCCGCGAGCTTCGGGTCGCTGTAAGAAGTCAGTCCGGGCTTCACGTACGGCACGGCGGCGTTCTGGGCAGTGGGGGTGTCGCCGAAGATCCGCTCCCACGGCAGCCCGCGATACAGCCCTAACGTGATGTTGGTCATCAGGATGCTGATCATCCGCAGCTTGCCCAGCGCGCCGGAGCGCACGAGCCGCCGCGCTTCGATGCTGTGCGGCGTGAAGTGCCAGGGGCCGCTGATCAGGAACTGCACGCGCTTCTTCTTCGCGAGCTCCAACAGTTCCTGGGCTTCGGCGGCGGTGACGGTCATCGGCTTTTCGATCAGCACGTGAAGCCCGCGCTGCAGGGCGGCCTTCGCCTGCGCGTAATGGGCGACGGGGATGGAGGAGATGACTACCGCATCGAGACCTTCGATCGCCAGGACCTCTTCGAGCGTCGTGCAGGCGTGCGGCACCTGATAGTCGCGGGCGATTTTCTCGGCGGTGGCGCGGTCGGAGTGCTGGACCGCGACCAGCTCGGCTTTCGGGTGCTTGTGCAGGGTCGGGACGTGGGCGGTTGTGCCCCACCAGCCGGCCCCGATGACGGCGCAGCGGACGGTATTCATGGCATCCCCCGTTCACGACGTTTTTGATTCATGACGTGGCTCCCTCGAGCAGTTGCGTGAGATCTCCATGAAAGACGTAATCGCGCGACGCGACGACCGCGAGCAGCCGGCAGGGCTTGTCGTTGATGCGGCGGGCGGCGTGGGGGACGGAGCCGTCATAGTAGGCCGCGTCGCCCGCGCGGAGGTGGATCTCGTCCTTGCCGTAGAGGAGCGTGAACTCCCCTTCCAGCACGTAGTTCAGCTCCTCGCCGGGATGGGAGCGCAGCGGCAGGATGCGCGGCGTCGAGGCGATGTCGATCAGGAGCGGCTCCATCAGCTTGCCGCCTTTTTTGCTGGCGAGCATTTCGTAAACCAGGCCCCGGGGCCCGCGCAGGCGTCCCTTGCTGCCCTGGTTGGCGCGGCAGACGGTGATGGGCAGCGCGCGGTGATCTTCATCGAAGAAGACGCCGAGCGAAACGCCCAGCGCGCGGGCGAGGCGCTCGAGGCCCGAGATCGGCAGGGCGGCCTTGTGGTTCTCCACGCGCGAGAGATAGGCCTGGCTCATGCCGGCGGCGGACGCGAGTTCCTTAAGCGTCAGGGCCTTGTCGCTGCGCAATTGGCGCAGGCGGTTGGCGACGCGCACCTCGGCGGTTTGCAGGGGATGGTGAACGTTGTGGGCGATCATGCGGGGCGGTCCAGAAATGGTGCCGATTCGGCTGATGCGTGTCAAGCAAATCTTTGCATGGAGTGCAAGGGGGAAACAGGTACGTCGCGCGGGCGCGACGGCTAAACCGGGTGGCGAAACGGCTGCGTGGATTGCGGGTGGGGCAGGCACGAATCAGCCTCCTTCGGGCCACCACTCGGGAGATTTGGGCTGGATGACGCCTTGCTCGATGGCCAATGCATAGACGGGGCAGACGCTGACGATGAGCGTGCCCTCGTAGCCTGTGGGCATCCCTTCCCAGCTGCGGAATTCCTGGCCGCCGCCCATGCCGCCGCTGAACATACCGGCGGCGAATCCTTCGTCGAGGTCGGCGGCGAGTTGCCGGGCACGGCGCTTCTCGCCGTACAGCGAAACGGCGCGCAGGTAATACATGGGCGATGAGCCGGCCAGGCTGCCGTCGCAATAGTTCTCGAAGGAAGGATGCATCGACGGGATGATCCTGGGGAGCATGTGGTCTTCGGTGCGGATCGGCAGCAGCCCGCAAGGCAGGCCCATCCGCGCACGGGCGAGGCCGAGCTTATCGCGAAGCCGCTCCAGGTTTTTGACCGCCTTGCGCGCGGCGGGCGGGTCGAGCAGGCCGAAGGCGATCGCTGGTCCGTTGACGAAGATGAAAGCGTAGTCGTGAAGCTCGCCGTCGCGGCTGCGCCATCCGGCGACCCAGCCCGTCTCGGGGTTCAGCAGGTGCGTGGCATAGGCGGCGCGAATGCTGGCGGCAGCGTCGCGGCAGCGCGCGGCCCGCTCGTCATGGCCAAGCGCCGCCATCAGCGCGGCGGTGTTTCGCAAGCCGCGGTAAGACCAGGCATTCACGTACGCATCGATGTGGCCAAACCCGATCACGTCGGCGGCGTTGCTGCTCCAGCGATAGGACCCGGAGTTGCCGCTCAGGTCATGGCAGACGACCAGTCCGGTGTCGCGATCGACGGTCTTGATGACCCGATCGGCGGCTTCGATGAGGCCCGGCTCTGTTTCACGCAACCAATCGGCGCTGTCGCCCGACTGATGAATGCGACCGGCGGCACAGAGCAGGTGCGGATCGGAGTCGAGGTACAGGTTTCGCCAGTAGCCGTAGCCACCGCCGTCCATGAGCGCGCGGCCGATCGTGAACTTGAGGAGGTCGAGCGGATCGGGGCCGGCCTTGGGTCGGCGGGTGTGAAGAACAATTTCGGAAGGCGGCGCCTGCGAGACGTGGCAGTTCACCGAGGCGGCATGGTTGGAGAAGCCGCCGTACTCGGGGCGGAAGCATGCATAAATGGAGCCCCAGTGGCGGCGCAGTCCCGGGCCGGGGCGTCGGCTGCGGCGCGGACTGTCGGGCTCGAACTCGGTGACGGCGAGGTGCAATTCGGCGCGGCGCGTGCCGGCGGGAAGGGTGAGACAGGCATCGGGCCCGGGGCGCGGCGCCAGCACCAGCCCGCCGGTCAACGCTTTGAAGGCTTGGAAGCTCTCCACCTGCAGGCGCGCTTCATCGCTTGTGCGGGACGTCACTTCAAAGGACAGGCAACCGATTCCATCGGCGGCCCAGAGCGCGGGCAGGCGGACGTCGCCGTTGCGGCCGGGAAGGAGCGTGGGCGGCGCGGCGGCGGCAGTCGGACCGGCGGTGATGTCCCACGCGAGGCGGAAGGCTTCGGCTTCGATGACGGGCGTGTCGCGATCGCAGCGCTGGGTGATGTCGACGAGCAGGCGGTCGGGCTCGACGGTGAACGCGAGGTCGATGGTGACGCCGGGCAGCGCGCGGAGCCGGCGATAGAAGACCTGGTTGCCGCGGACTTCGACCTCGCCCGTCCAGACGTGCGAGCCGGCCTCGGCGCGGAGGGTGCGAAGCAGCGGACCGGTAAAGCCGCCGATGCCGTTGATGTTGTTCAGCATCGGCTTGGAGGCGAGCAGGCGGTTGCGTCCCGCCAGCGTGCCCGACGCGTCCCAGCCCAGGTGCATCAGCATCGGACGGCGCAGCGAGAAGCCGACCGAGAGGCGGCGGCCCTCGAACAGCAGCATCTCCGGGCGGTCGTGCAGCTTCATCCCGCGAGGGGCCCTGGGGCGGATCTGCCTCGTGCGAAGGATCGGACTGTAGAGGGGCTTCGCGGTCGGCTCAGCGGAAGGCGTGCCGAAGGCAGTGAGCGGATGGAGGATTCCGAACGGGACGAAATAGGGGCTGCCGTTGCATTCGCCGTGATTGGGCCAAACGGGATGCTCGCGGTCGCACTCAACGCGCAGGTGGTCAGTCTCGAGGCCGCCCAGATCGATCGTTTGCGGAGGTTTGGCGAGGGCGGCCTGCAGCTTCGCGTTCATCTCGTCGGGCGACATGGACTGGGAGAGTCCTTCGCCGGAGATGATTGGGTCGGGCGGGAGGTCGACTTCCTTGACGAGATTCCAGCGATGGGTGGCGCGGTCGAGGGTGCTGATGAGCAAGTGGGCGGCATGCGTGGGGACGTTGGGGACGTGGCGTCCATAGATGTTGCGCGAAAGCTCGAGGCGCTCGATCGTGACCGGCTGGAGAAATCGCATGTAGCGAATCGCGGTTTGTCCGTTGATCTGCGCGTTGAGGCGCGGATGGCGGAGGGGCTTGACGCCTCCATGAGTGACGGAGAAATCTTTGAGGGCGTGGGACATGGTGCGAGGTCGTGGCGCGGTGTCGTGATTTTTTGTAGTCGGAGACGGGCGGATTGGAAACCCGCCCCTACGGCCGGCGGGTTGGAACCGACCATACAGATTCAAGCGCGTTAGGACCGGGCGGGTCGGAGACCCGCCCCTACGCGCGCATGACTACGGATTTGACTTCGGTGTAGGCTTCGATGCCTTCCTTGCCGAACTCGCGTCCCCACCCGGATTGCTTGTATCCGCCGAAGGGCAGCGCGAGGTCGTAGTTGTGATAGTTGTTGACGAAGACCGTGCCGGCGCGGAGCTCGGCGGCGAGCTTGTGGGCCTTGTGGAGATCGCGCGTCCAGACGGCGGCGGCCAGCCCGTAGGTGGTGTCGTTGGCGGTGGCGGCCACTTCCGCGGGGTCGGTGAAAGGCACGGCGCAGACGACGGGGCCGAAGATCTCCTCGCGCATGATCTTCATCTCTTCGCGGGCGCCGACGATGACGGTGGGCTCGACGAAGTAGCCGCGGTCTCCATGCCGCTTGCCGCCGATGACTGCCTTGGCGCCGTCGGCGAGTCCCGAGGAAAGATAACCGAGCACCCGGTCGTGCTGCTCCTTGGAGACAACCGGGCCCATGGTCGAAGTGGGATCGAAGCCGTGCCCGACCTTGATCTTGCGGGCTTCGTCGGCGATGCCCTGGACGACCTGCTCGTAAACTCCCTTCTGCACGTACAGGCGCGAGCCGGCGGTGCAGAGCTGGCCGACATTCGCGAAGCAAGCGACGGCGGCGCCCGGGATGGCCAGGTCAAGGTCGGCGTCCTGGAAGACGATGTTGGGCGACTTGCCGCCCAGCTCCAGCGTCACCCGCTTCATGTTGCCCAGAGCGGCGGCGGCGATCAGCTTGCCTGTCTGGGTGGAGCCGGTGAAAGAGACTTTGTCGATGTCGGGATGAGCGGCGATGGCGGCGCCGGCGGTTTCGCCATACCCGGTGATGATGTTGACCACGCCCTCGGGGAATCCCGCTTCGAGGATCAGCTCACCGACGCGCAGGGCGGAGAGCGGCGTCTGCTCGGCGGGCTTGAGGACGATCGTGCAGCCCGCGGCCAGAGCCGGGGCGATCTTCTGGGCGACGAGGCCCATCGGCACGTTCCAGGGAATGATCTGCCCGACGACGCCGACCGGTTCGCGCAGGGTGAAGGCGACCCATTTCTCGTCGGCGACCTGGGGGATGGAGTGGGAGACGGTTTCGCCCGACAGCTTGGTGGCCCAGCCGGCGTTGTAGCGCAGGATCTCCGCGCCGAAGGGAACGGAGCCCCTCGCGGCGGCTAGGGGCATGCCGTTGTTCAGCGTATCGAGCTGCGCCAATTCATCGGCGTGCTCCTCGATCAGTTCCGCGAGTCGCCAGAGCAGCCTGGTGCGCTGCGAGGGCGTCGTGCGGCGCCAAGCACCGGACTCGAAGGCTTTGCGCGCGGCTCGCACGGCGCGATCGACGTCTTCCTTGTCTCCCGCGGCCACCTGAGCGATTTCTTCGCCCGTGGCGGGGTTGTAGGTCGGGAAGGTTTTTCCCGAGGCCGCCTGCGACCAGTTGCCTCCGATGAGGAACGGGCGCGGCTTGGAGATGAACGATTCAACCTTGGGATCGACGCGAAAGGGAGCGGCTGCGGCGACGGTCATGGCGCCTCCGTGGGCGGAAAAGTGTCGTTGGAAATTGCGCGCGATGTACGCGCGTGCATCGGAAGCAATTCTTTTACTGTCATGCATGTTGCCAAGCGCCGATTTGCCCGTCAAATAAAATTCATCGTCAGGTCTGAGCTGTGTTCGCGCCCCCGATCGCACTCGGTGGGGGCCGGCGGCGGCGGTTGAGGCACATCAAGTGTTTAAGGCACATCACGCGTGGTGACAGGAGGCTTCACTCCGCGGATCATCGTGGGGTATGTCCGGACACGCAGCCGATGCTCGACCACCTCGCTCACTGGGTTGGCGTGGTCGACGTTCAATGTGAACGCACCTGAAGCACAGATCAGTCGCGGTTTCTACCCGCACCGGAGCGTCATGATCCAACTGCTCGACACCGGCATCGTCTATCGCAATCCCGCGCCCCACCTGCGCGCGATTCACGCGATGCATCCGACGCTTGCGCAATCCCCTGATGGCGAGCTAGTGGCCGCGTTCGACCTTGGACAGGGCCCCGAGAGCTTCGACTACGCCCCGCACGTGGCGCGATCGGGCGATGGCGGGCGAACGTGGAGCGCGCCGGCAAGAATGTTTACCGATGACCACCCGCGCCGCTGTACGCACCTGGCGCGGATCGGATCGACGCGCGATGGCGCCCTCACCGCGATCGGGGCGCGGTTGTTTCGGGACTCGGACGAGGAAGGCCTGGTCAACCGGGCCAACTTTGGATACGTGCCGATGGACCTGCTGTTCCTCAGCAGCCGCGACAAGGGGCGGACGTGGGACGGCCCGCGCGTGATCCAGCCGCCGCTGGTCGGGCCGAGCTTCGAGATCTGTCACCCGATTCGAGAACGCGTGGACGGCACTCTGATCGCCCCGATGTCGACGTGGAAGGGTTGGGACGGCGCAGCGCCCAATGGGATGAAAGCAATCGCCCTGGTGTCGCGCGACGGGGGCCGGAGCTGGCCGGAATATATCGATGTGATGGATGACTGGGCGAACGGCGTGATGCATCTCGAGCAGTCGGTTGTGGAGTTAGCCGACGGCAGGCTGCTCGCGGTTGCGTGGGCATTTCACGAGCAGAGCGGCAAGAGCCTTCCCACTCCGTACGCGATCTGCAGCGATGGAAGGACATTCGGCCCGCGGCGCGCGACCGGATTGAAGGGACAAACGGCGAAGCTGCTGGCGCTGCCTGACGGCAAAGTCCTGATGCTCTATCGTCGCGACGATAAGCCGGGACTGTGGGCGAACCTGTCGCGGCTCGACGGATCGGAATGGGTCAACCTGGAGGAAGCGCCGATGTGGCAGGGGGCCGCCTCGGGAATGCGAGGCGAGGCCGCCGCCGGACAGGAACTGTCGGACCTCAGATTCGGCTTCCCGAATCTGCTGCTGCTTCGCGACGGCAGCGTCATGGCCGCCTTCTGGTGTCGCGAGGACTGCATCAGCAACATCCGCTGGCTCAGGCTACGCGTCGCGTAAGGCGCGTGTGGCGCTATGCCCGCCGGTTGATCTCGCTTCTGATTCCTCCGCAGCTCGCACCCGCTCCCACTCTCAGGCCGCTTGTTTTGAACGCGAAAACCAGCGCGCGGCGATCAGGACGCTCAGCAGTCCGAGGCCCGGCCCGGCAGCGGCGGGCAGCGGGATCGGCTGGGTTTGTTCACCGCTCAGCGAGAAGCTGGCGTTGAACGCCGGCGCTGCGGTCCCGGCGGGCGCGCCGACCACATCGGCGCCGACTCGCCCCCAGTCGGGCGCAATCGTCTCATTGCGGATCCAGCTCTGCAGGTCGGGGGAGAACGTTGTCCCTGGCGCGACGATCGGCTTCGCCGCAGAGAGCCACAGGAACGAGCCGCCGGTCACTTCCACCTCGGGGCGGAAGAAATAGTGATCCGCCGGCAGGTTCAACGGCGTGCTGAAGACGACGTTGAGCTGCACCTCCTGGCCCGACACCGGTCCTTCGCCGCCCGTCGTCTGGTTCGGCAACGCGTGGATGCCGTTCACAACGGAGTTGGCGGCGGCGAAACTTGCATTGACCACCGTAGTTGTGAAGGTCATGTTGCTGTTGGCCGTGTCGCGGCCGTCGGTCTCAACGTCGCCGGGAGAGTTCGTGCGCGTGGGGACGTTGATGGTGCGGGTCGCGTCGGAGTCTTTGGGGAAGACGCGGTAGATGTCCACCGTCACGCGCCCGATGTTGGCCGTCGTCGCTTTATCGGTGAGAATTCCGGTGAACGTGGCGCTGTCGAGCCGGGTCGCATTCGTCAGAATGAAATCGTCCGCGGTCTCGGTTTCGATCGTGACGGGGGTGGGGGGACGCGTGAGCGTCGCGATCTTGCCGTCCGGGTCGCCCGTGCTGAAGTTAAACGTCGACCCCGCCCGCGCCGCGCTGGACGCGATGAGCGAGGCACAACTGGCGATGACAATAATGGCTCCGATGCGCATGGCTTCACTCCTTCGACGTAATGGACCTTCGGTTCCGGAACAAACACCCACGGACGAGATGCACGATGCTGCGACGGAAAGCTTGGGAGATCCCGCAGCGGAGATTTACCTTACCCAGCCGAACGCACCAACGGAAGAGGATTTTTTTAGCGGGGGATGGGCGCATGCCACGGATTCATCGCGAGGTTCACCCGATGGGCGAAGGGCACCTCTGTGCTGTTTACCGGGGTGCAAATCGGGGAAGATGAAACCATGAGGGGCCTGGCGCGTCCAAGCGCTGAAGGAGTTTGACTATGAATCAGAAAAATATGGCGGGCCTGAGGGGCGTTGCGCCTATTGCGTGCTTTGTCCTGGCCATCGCGAGCGGGCCGTTCCTCATGGGAATTGAGTGCGGCGCGGCGCGCCTGGTAGCGATGCCTGCAGCGGGGATGAACTTCCCGCACATGGTCACCGACAACTCGGGCAACCAGTGGCGTATCTACGCTCAGTACCTGCAGCAGATGGGGCAGAACGGAAACTTTCAGCTTTACAGCCAGGGGGCGATGCTGATCGTCAACGGCAATCAGCCGCAGGCGGTGAACAACCAGGCGCGGATCGACGCGAAGACGGGTGAGGTGGTTCTGGAGAACATGGTTGTCCCCGGCGCCAACCTCGTCGTGACCCGGCGGATACTGGTGAACAAAGAAGATAGCTACGTTCGCTACATCGATACGATTCGAAATAACGCCGGTCAGGACCAGACCGCCAACATCGCCATCCAATCCAATTTCAACTACGGCGCCAACACGAGCCGGATGATTCCCGATCCCAAGAAGAAGGACCAGAACCTCGGCTGGGTGGGGCAGACTCCGGTGAACAACGGGGTGAGCGTGGTTGAGATGTTCTCCGGCCGCGGCGCCAAGCAGGCGATGACGATCAGCTATCAACAGGGCAACAGCATGGTGCAGGCCAACCTCGCCCTCACGGTGCCGGCGGGCAAGGAACTGGCGTTCATGCACCTGCACGCCACCGCCATCAACGCCGACG
>JBBRCX010000006.1:0-74320 GCA_038204465.1 Tepidisphaerales bacterium
CCAGTCCTTTGCCTGGGGCGTCTCGCCCAAGCAGCACTTGGCCGCCTCATGCATGTGCTGGCTCAAGTGGTAAAAGTCCAACAGCATCACCTTGATCAGCAGCAGCATCCGGCAGATCTGAGCGGCGATCCACTTGGCCCCATCGGTCAGCGAGATGCACTGATCGGCCTGTGAGGGGTGCGGGGGGCGAGGGGAAGAAACTTGGGCCGATGGTTCGTCCCCTCGCCCCCCGCATTCGCGACGGTGCAATGCAATGACTCGTGACCATTTGGCCTTGCTCGAGCCCTGTAAGAAAAACCCCCGCAGCGTGGAACCGGGTGTCATGGGTTCCGGGGGAAAGGCCACCCTCCCCGTCTGCGAGTCATAGCTGTAGTTCAGGAAAAACCCAAGAACCTTAATGGGTCCGGGGGGAGAGGCCACCTCGTACGCTAAGCCGGTGTACTGGTGCCACGTCGGCAGGCCCGTGGTGGGACCTCCCATCGATTGATCCCAGGCGCTCGCGCCGCCAATGTCCTGCGCCACCCGCGCCACCCGCGCCATCCAGTTGCTCTTGCCCGCTTTGCCCACACAATCCCGCTCCAGAGCGCCAATCGACCCGCGACCCCCCCCGACCCCGCGACGAATTCTTCATGCCGCCGCAAACGCTCATCGAACAGATCGTCTCCGATGCCGTGCTTGATGAAGCCTATCTCTGGCTCTGCGAGCGACGCAAACGCTACTGGCACAACAACGATGTCTGGACCCTGCGCTGGTGCTGGCCGCAGGTCAAGCCGCGGCTCAAGGCGGAACTGCTGGCGGGCAAATACCGCTTCGACGCGCTGCACCTGATCCACAACAGCCCCGACCACATCGCCTTGTGGTCCTCGCGGGATATCCTCGTGCAGAAGGCGATGGCCATCGTCCTCACCCGCCACCTCGCCGGCGCGCTGGCCAAGACCTGTTACCACCTGATCGGCAACGGCGGGGTCAAGGTCGCGGTCCGCGATGTGCTCGCCCAACTCCCCGGCCATCGCTTCGTCTTCAAAACCGATGTGCTGCGCTTCTACGCCAGCATCGACCAGGAGATTCTCCTGGCGCAGTTGAAGCAGAACATCGATGACAAGGGCGTGCTGGATCTGCTCTGGCAGTTCATGCGGCGGCGCATCTACGATGGCGGGCTGTACGAGGACGTCGAGCAGGGCATCTCGCTGGGCTGCCCGCTGTCGCCGCTCATGGCCGCGATCTACCTCAAGCCCATGGATGATCGCCTGGCCAAGCTCGGTCTTTTCTACGCCCGCTTCATGGATGATTGGGTGGTGCTGGCCCCCACGCACTGGAAGCTGCGCGAGGCGGTGCGGGTGGTCAACCAGACGCTGGGCGAGCTGAAAGTCCAGCAGCATCCGGGAAAGACGTTCATAGGCCGCATCAGCCGGGGGTTCGACTTCCTCGGCTATCGCATCACGCCGGCGGGACCCAGCGGTCCGGCCGGCAGCACGATCATCCAGTCCATCGAACGGGTTGGCCAGCTTTATGAGCAGGGTGCGGACTGCGTCCGCATCGGTCAATACGTTCGACGCTGGTGGGCGTGGGTGCGCGGCGGCGCTGAGGCCGAGGAAGTGATGCGCAACCCCACCTGGGCGTTGCCCGCCACACTGGTGAGTGTCCTGGGGATACTCGGCGTGCCGCTGGCGCTATGCCAGCCGCCGGCCCAACGGTGCACGCCCTCGCCGCAGCACGGCGGTGGCGCAGATCGCCAGCAGCGCCAGGCTGCCCGGCTCGGGCACGACCTCGACCTGGCCGCTGAAGGTGTGCACGTCGCCCAGGGCGAAGTCATTGACCCCCGTATCGGGGCCGGCCACCAGAAAAGTCGAGCCCGCTAGCTGAGAAGCCGGCTGGCCCAGTAAGAAAAACCCCCGCAGCGTGGAACAGGGTGTGATGGGCTGGGGTGGGCAAGGGCCACCCTCCCCGTCTGCGAGTCATAGCTGTAGTTCAGGAAAAACCCAAGAACCTTATTGGGGCCGGTGGGGTAGGCCACCTCGTACGCTAAGCCGGTGTACTGGTGCCACGTCGGCAGGCCCGTGGTGGGACCTCCCATCGATTGATCCCAGGCGCTCGCGCCGCCAATGTCCTGCGCCACCCAGTTCGCGGGGGCGGTGGGGAAGAAGCCATTGGAGGCGACCACGAAAAGGGAGAAGTCAAACGCGGGGGCGGTCTGGTCGCTCTGATTGGAGACGAACAGTTCCGTCTCCGTCGATTCAAAGCTGCCGGAATCCTGCGCCACAACCCGCGCCTGGGGGACGACGACGGCATGGACGAACGAGGGCGCGGCGAGAAGGGCGAGCACGATAACAGATAGAGTCAGGCCCGCGCCAGCCTTGCGGTGGCTGATCCGGCCCCCCCTATAACGTTGCTGCAGCAGCATCAGAATGCTCCTTGCGGTTGGCAGGGTTTACAGAACAGCAGGCCGGGCATCAGGGACCCAAGGGGGTCGGGAACCAGCGACGGGGACGATGAACGCTTGCAGCCCTGCGAGAAACGGCAGTTGCCAGCGCCCCGGTCGGTGGCGTCGGGAACCAGGATAGCGGATCAGGGAGGTAAAAGCAACCGAGGGAATGCCGCAGGGTCAGGAGGGTGTGGCCATCCTTTTTGGCATCATGCCGCCGCAGACCAATATGCCTTTGCCTGACCGCTCTCATATAGCGCCCAAGCAGCACTTGGCCGCCTCATGCATGTGCTGGATCAAGTGGTAAAAGTCCAACAGCATCACCTTGATCAGCAGCAGCATGCGGTAGATCTGACCGGCGATCCACTTGGGCAGGCGGCCCCTGAACGAGGAGCCGGGATTTTCTTGTCTTCGCCTTGCCCGCCGGGGAGAATGACGGCATTCAGCCTGGATATTTCGGGAGAGTCGCATGAGCCTGGAGAATTACCGTTCGTACAAAGGGTTGCCGGCGCTGGCTGGAGTTTGCTCAATGGAGCGCGCGATCGACCCGGGACTGTCGATCGAGGAATGCGTTCGCCGGATCAAGCGTTATCACTACGCGTTCAAGCGATTGCACGAGATCTTCGTCGCGCGCATCACGGCGGAGCCCATTTACGAGCTGAAGACCGCCTTCAGCCACCACGCCTACCTTTGTTCCGAGCACGTGGCCGCTCTGCGCGAGCGGGTGAGCGAGATGCGCGAGCCGCCGCTCGGGCTCGACGTCGTGCCCGAGACGCACCTGGAGATCTTCTTCGACGAGATCCTCTCGGCGCCCTCCACCGAGGAGCTGATCGTCGGCCTGTACGAGGTGGCTGTGCCGGCGGTGCAGGGGGCGATGCGGAAGCACCTGGAAGACACGAATCCGCTGGCGGACAGCCCGTCGGTACGCGTCTGCCGTTTCGCGTTGCTGGAGCTGGAGGACATCGCCGGCTTCGGGGCCAAAGCCATCACGGCCCTGGTGACCAGCGAGAAGCGCGCGGCGATGGCGGGTTGGCTGCCGTTGCTGAACGATTGTCTCGCCGCCGCCGGAGGGTTGGACGGGACGAGCGAGCCGGTGATCAAGCCGCTGCAGCGGCAGAACACGGTGAAGCCTTTCGCATACGACCCGGTGCCGAAGCGCGATGAGCGTTTCCAGGACCCATACAACATGGGCGTGAACGCCGAGGTGTTCCTGTACGATCCGAACCGTCCGGCCGACGTGAAGACGCTGATGCTTTTCTACAAGCGGCTGCGCGAGGTGGATGTGCCGGAGATGATGGCCAGCATCATCCACGAGACCAAAGAGAAGCCCTGGAAGTACTACCGCGACATGACGCGGCAACTGTGGGACGAGGCGCGGCACGCGATGATGGGCGAGGTGGGTTTCGCCAGCCGCGACATCGATTGGGCGAAGCTGGTGCCGATCAACTTCACCTGGTCGCTGGGCCTGAACACGCAGCTGAAGGCGTGGGAACGGCACGCGGTGCTCTTCTTCATCGAGCAGGGACTGATGCCCAGGACCGGCAAGCGATTCGAGTGGGAGGTCGCGGTGGCCAGCGCCAATCCGCTGGCCGCCACGATCCAGGATTACGACTGGGCCGACGAGGTATTGCACGCGAAGATCGGTCGCGAATGGTATGTCTCGCAGTTCGACAATCCAAAGCAGGCGATCAAGTATGGCGACGAATGCTGGTCGCGGGTCTTGATGAATTGGGGCGACTGGAAAACAAAGGGCCTGACCGAGCACCGCAATTGGTGGCCGGACCTCTACAAGGAAGCGTGCGCCAGGCAGGGCATCGCGCCCGACCCAGGCATCCTCGCGTACAACGAGTCGTACGAGAAAACCCGCGCGGATCTAAAAGACATCGCGGTATCCGGCTGATCGCCGCGACTGAAGTTTTCCCGAAGCGTGCTGGTTACTTTTGCGTTGCCCATTTCAGGGCGGCCTGCCGCGCCTTCTCGGCGTTGGCGCGCCACCAGTTGTCGGCGGCCGGGGTGAGGTCGAGTGAGTCGCCGACGCGGGGTTCGCCGGCGAGTCGGAAGGCGCCGTTGCTGAGCAATTCCAGGTTGAAGATCGCGAACTGAAGTTCGCGCCCCTCCTTCGCATCACGAACGATCATTCCAAGCCGCTTACGAAATTCGCCCGCCTTCAGCGCGTCCGATTGCTGAAGACGCGCAAGGCTGATCAAACCCGCAACGCGCACCGGTGCGGCAATATGGTCCAGGGACGAGCGCAAAGCCGGCAACGCAGGAGCAAACTCGCCGCCCTTTGGAAAACCCTCGCCCAGAGACAGCGCTGCCGCCTCGGCGACCCGGGGGTCGGCGGAGGAAATCAGGGCGCTCAGTTCGGGCACGAACTGCAGCGCCGCCTTGCGTTCGTTGATCACCGCCGGCGCCAGGGCCTGCGATTCCGGCCGCTTCGACACTGCCATCAGCCGGATGAATGCGCCCGCGACGTCAGGCGATGATTCGGGAGCGATGACGTAACGGGCGGCCGACTGCTGGGCTTCGAGCTGTGAATCAGGATCGAGCGCGACCGCTTCGGCGGCTCCGATGAACGGCTTCCATTGCCGATCGCCCTTCGTCAGCGCGTTGCGAAGCGCGGCGATGGCGGCGCCCTTTGAAAGCACCGGCGGGGTCTTCTTCAGCGCGCCAAAGAGAACCCGGCGGCCCGACGGGCTGTAGCCGAGGTCGTAGACGTAGCGAATGCGGTCCGATGAAAGGATGGACTCTTTCCCATTCAGACTCTTCTCGCCCAGCGCCGCCGCGGCATCGCCTTCCGGGACCTTATCGAAGAAACAGAGCGCCTCGAGACCCCGCAAACGCAGCGGCAGCGACGCATGCTCATCGTTGAGGATCTTTGTGAGAAGTGAAATGTCGTCCGGTTTTTCCCTGTGCAGCCGGACGCGAACCGAAGCGAGCAGCGGCGCGAGCTCGGCGTCGGTGGCGAGCGGATCGAGGCGGGTCAGCAACTGCGAGCCGGGCGGCAGGCCCGTGTCCGCCACCAGGTCGAGCACTCCGAATCGCACGAGCGGGTCCTGCTTCTTGTCCAGGGCAATTGCCGCCAGCGCGTCGAAGAATTGCTCCGCATCCTTTGCGCCATATCGTTCGGTGAGCGCTTCAGCAGCCTTCGCGCGATCGTAGTTCCACGTCCAGGGTTGCAGCGGCTCCGCGCCCTGGCGGACCGGCCCGCCGCGAAAGCTCGGGAGTACTCCCGCATACAGATGGGTTCGAAGCGAATCGAGGTTCCGCAGCGCGGCGGGCGCAGGGGCCTTTGCCACTTCTGAAAGACTGCGCAGCAAGTCCTCGGCCCGGCGGGCGCGCTGCGTTTGGGCGTCGGCGGGAAACAGCCCCATCAGCTTCTGTGCATTGGCCCGGTCCACGCCGGTTGGCGGGTGCGCGGGAAGGACCTTAAGGCTTGCCAGATCTGCCGCCGTCAGTTTTCGCGCCGGCAGCACCAGCCCGTCGATCGCCGCCTTGTTGGCGCTGAGCAGATCGAAGGCGGGCCGGGTCCCAACTCCGATGTGGTAGACGCCGATCACCGCGCCGCGATCGGCGCGAATGCCAAGCTGGCGGAGTGGAAAGCTGCCTGCGCGCGCTTCAGGCGGGTGCAGGACAACCGTGCAGCGCGAGTGGACCGCCTGCACTTCAATCTGTGATGCTGACGGGTCGAAGCGCGCGCTGCTGGCGGTGTTCAAAAGGCCCTGGATGATTCCCGCGGCATCGAAGGTGATCGAGGGGGCGGCGGCATGGGTGTCATGGGTGAAGCTGCAGCCTCCGCCACTGTGGTCGGGTTGCTCGACCAGGTCGAACCGGGGCATGCCGCCCTCATAGACGCCGAGCGTCCCTTTGCCATCCTGTTCGGGGATGATCAGCAGGTTATTCGCGGAATAGAAGCAAGGGGAGCCGTCCGCGGTGCGCACGAGGATCGCGGCCCGCGGGCCATCGCGGGTGGCAAGCAAGCTATAGCGCTGCGGCCCATTGGGCCCGGGTCTCTGCAGCTCAATTGAAAGATCGAACTGCTGAGGCGAGTCCTTCACGCCGGGGGAGAGGACCAGGCCGCCGGAGGCGAGAAGGCTGCGGAGTTGCCCGAGCGCTTCTTCGTCGGTGGCGGAACGAGTATCAGCGGCGCGCCTGGTGCTGGCAGGGGGCGTTGGATCGGCGCCGCGCGTGGTCCCTGCGCAGTACGCGACGACGATGATGAGATAAACGACTTGGACGTTTCTCGACATTGAATCCTTCTGCAACAGCGGGAATAAACGTGCTCGGCTGAGCGTCGCGGAAAAGCGGCTTCGTCAGGGGGAGCGCTTGCGCGCGGTCAGCACGCGGTCGTGGCCGGCGAAGTCCTTGAGCAGGCGGATGTCTTCCAGCGCGCTAACGTGCGCGGCAAGCTCCATCGCCAGCTCACCCTGATCGTAGGCGATCTCGAGGTAGATTCGCCCGCCGGAAACGAGGCGATCGGGGGCCTCTGTGAGAATGCGGCGGTGAACGACCAGCCCATCGAGTCCGCCATCGAGCGCCTGGAGCGGCTCATACTCCCGAACGCTGCGATCGAGCTGTTCGATTCCTGCCGTCGCGATGTACGGCGGGTTGGCGACGATCAAATCGAAGGGCTGCACGTCGACCATCTTCGAGAGCGGCTCAAACAGGTCGCCTTCTTCAACCGTGACGCGGCCCGAAAGGCCAAGCTTCACGACATTCTGCCGCGCGATCGCGACGGCGGCCGGGTTGATGTCGGTGGCGACAACGGTTGCGGTTTTCAAGTGCTGAGCGATCGCGCAGGCGACGCAGCCGGTGCCGGTGCAGAGGTCAATGACTCGCGGCGCTTCCATCCCGCTCTGGTTGCGGGCAAGTTGCAGCACGTTCTCGACCAGTGTTTCCGTGTCCGGCCGTGGGATGAGGACATCGGGGGTGACGTCAAATTCCAGGTTGAAAAAGTGCGCCCGTCCGGTGAGGTAGGCGATGGGCTCCTCTTCGGTGGCGCGCTGCACGAGGGCGCGGAGCGTCGCGAGGTCTTTGTCCGCCAGAGGCCGCTCATAATCGGTGTAGAGCTTGATCCGCGGGACGCCCAGGACGTGAGCGAGAAGCAATTCCGCGGAGAGCCGCGGCGCGTCGACGTTTTTTCGAGTAAAGAAGCCGGTGGTCCATTCCAGAATGCGCCGGACCGTCCATGTTGCGACCGCGTCGGCCATGCGGGCGATTGTAAAGGTGTCCTGAGTCTTTCACCATGAGAACCCGGGTGGGCTGCTATCGTCGGACAGGGATGGTAGGTCTCACAAATTGACGGTCCCCATTCGTGCATGGGGGATCTGGAGGCAGGACCGAGAGCGTGAACAACAATTACTCGGCGCGCGGTATTACAGGAGCGTCGCGCTCCCGGCGACCACGACGCAGGAACCGCCGCGGCATTCGATCTCTGCGAATTCCGTTGGCGCGGCGAGGCGCAGATGAACGGAACCGGCGTGCACCGCATCGCCGTTACAGATCACTACCGACTGAACTTCGCCCTCGCGCGAATACCGCACCACGCATAGTTCTGCGTTCGTCTCCAGGTCCAGTTCAGCAGTCCGCAACAGCGGTCCGCCGCCGCGTCCCAGCGGGTCCTCGACGTCGCGGCAGACGATCACATCGCGTCGCCCATCGGCCAGCGTGACCTCGACTCCCACGTCCGCGTCCGAAGCCCGCTCGCCCTTCGCGGTTTCCAAAATAAGTCTGCGCGCGCCGGCGAGCTTCGATGCGTTTTCGTAAGGCTCCACTACCGCCACGAAGGTGGATTCGAGCGGTTCTGCCTGCGCCGTTCGGCGGGTCATCACCGTTGGGACCCACACTTCGTCGGTGCCGTCGTAGCTGCCGGGGGTGACCCATGACTCGCAAAGCGAGGCGCTGGCTTCATGCGTCAGGTCGATGTAACGGAGGTGAACATCGGCGCCGGACGGCAGATAGCCGTAGCGGTCGTCCACGCGCCAATCGATTTCCCAGCCGGCGACGGCGGAGGGGTCGGTGCGGAAGGCGCGCATCTCCGTTTCGTGGCCAAAATCAGGCGCCGGCGAAAGCGTGAGCCCGCGCGTGCTCACCGTAGCGAAATGGCTGTGCTGGAACTTCGCGTGGTCTTTGCCGCCGACGGCGCGAAAGACGTCGAGCACGTAAGAATCGTCATCCGAAGTGTCGATCATCATCACGGTGCGCTCGAACTGCCGCATCGGTGTAACGTCCTTCAGGATTTGGGGGCCCGATGCCCGCACCGCCCGGAACCGCTTGCCAATTGCCCACAGGGTGGTCCGTCCGTCGTGGGTGGGCGCCGTCTCGAAGAGCTGCGACTGACCGTCCACGACGACCGTGTTGTGCGACGCGGTGCGCATGTACCACTGCGCCCGCTTTGACACCCAGCCGCCGTAGTGAAGCGGCGGGTAGCCGAAGTCGGGCATGAGGTCCAGGCCCTTGGCGAAGAGCCCAAGGTTCATTCCATCGCCGTGCCCGTGGCCTCCCGCGGCGTCGTAGTCGAGCCAGACGGCCCGTGCGCTTTCCCCTTCGCCCGCGCGCAGGATCGCCAGGTGCCACTGCTGTTTATTCACGGAGCCCAGCCGCAGCGTTGGCCCTTCGCGGGCGATCACTGCCCTCACCTTTTCCCCAAACCGCTCCGGGTTCGCTTCCCACAGGTCGTGGGGCAGGCCATCGAGCTGGTTGCCGTTGGCGTGATAGAGCACCTGCACATACGCTGCGTCGCCTGTCGCTTCAAAGAGCTTCCACATGAACGTGAACATCGAAGGGGCCAGGCTCGCATGCGGCTGCAGCGGCACGCCAACGTATTGGGGCGCCCGGCCGGCAAACCAGAGGGTGTCGCCGGCGGGCGGGTAATACTGCTGCATGCACCAGGTGTCGATGTGAAACCGCCAGGTCTGCCGCAGCGTCGGAAATCGTTCGATCAATTCGTTGAGCAGCCCCGGCTCGGCGCGGTCCAGGTGGGCCAGCAGCTCGCTGAGCCGCTGCATGGTGAAGGATGTGTAATTGGCCAGGCCCTTTTCTCCCGTCACCCCATCGACGGCCGTTCCCCTGGGAATGATCTCATCGAGAATCTCGACGACTGCGCCGCGGTTCTCGCGCCATCCGAGGACGGCGAAGAGCACCGCGCGCGTGACATGCGCGGCCGGGTAGTTGCAGTGGACCTTTTCTGGGTTTTCCAGCGCATCGCGCAGGATGCCGCGATCGATGTTTCGGCGCACATCCTCCGGCGTCTGTTTCGGGTGCGATATACCGAAGCGTCGCGCCTTCTCGGAGAGAAATGCGCACAGGCCGTGGAGCTTTGGCAGTGCCGAAAGGACGCGGTCGTAGCCCAGCGCCATCTCGCGCGTCTCGTCGTTGGCATCGTGCCAGGTTGACACGTAGCCGCTGCGGGGCGGGCCCTCGTACATGATGCCCTGCTTGCCGAAATCAAAGCTGGGGTAAAGGTCGGCGACACGGTCCAGCAGCAACAGCGTCTTGTGCGCATAGGTCAGCTCGCCGGTGAGGACGTAGGCGGCTGAAAGGTTTTCGATGCCGCGGCAGATGACCTGTTTCCACGCTCCGTGGATGAGATACGCAGCGATGAACCGCCAGCGGTGCTCGCCTTGTGCATAACCGCCGCCATCGTCGACGCCGTACAGGTGCAGCGGGTCGGCGGGGTCGGGATGATCTACGTTGAACAGCAGCGCGCGGTCGGCGCGGGCGGAGTCGAAGACGTTGTGTTCGTCCAGTCCGGAGCGGTAGAAGGCCGCGAAGTCATTCCTGGGGAAATGATCGCCGCAATGCGGGCACTGCATCTTCCACGGCGCCTGCAGCGGGCGCGATTGCCATTGGTACATCGGCACCGGCTTCTTACAGGCGGGACAAAACCCGTTGGACCAGACCTGCCAGGCGCGCGGCAGCGTCGGCCCGAACATCAGGTCCCAGAGCTGATCATCGGACAGGCGCATCCACGGTTGGGCGGCCTCCACGGCGCGCCGCTGCGCTTCGGAGGCCCAGGGATATTTTTGGGCGTTGGTCCGCGCCCGCTGCACCATCTCGTCGGTCACGAACATTTCTCGGCTCCCGTCGTGGGCCGCAGATGGTAGCAGAACAGCGGGGACCGTCGGCGAGTTCAGGGGCGGTAGTCGGCGGGACGCCCCAGCTTCTTTCTTCAACAGCGAGGTACTCTGGCGACGGCGTCTTAGACTCGGGTGCGTTCGTTTGCGACGTGGCGGACGGTGCCCCTGTTTACAGGCCGCAAAACCGATCGTGTTGCTCCGAGCGATAGTTAGGTGTCTGTAAGGATTTTTAGTTGCTTTTTTCGCCGCCGCAGGCTATGCCATGGGGAGGGATAGGTCTTTGTAAACAGCTATGGAAGCCTTGGGACCGAAAATTCGCCGGCAGCGCCGCCGGCTCGGCTTGACGCTCGATGAGCTGGCCGGGCGGACGGGAATTTCCAAGCCTTATTTATCGCTGATCGAGACCGGGCGCGTACCCAATCCGCCCAGCGATCCGAAGCTGCGCAAGCTCGAGCAGACGCTGGGGTTTTCGGCGAACGAGCTGCTGAGCCAGGCCCACCTGCAGCGCACGCCGCGGGACGTGCGGGCGGTGCTGCAGTCGCTGTTGAAGCAGCGAAATGGCAACGGCGCCGGGCACCAGGGCGCGAATGCGACGGCGGTCGCGACGGGTCCTGATGGCACGGACGCGAATGGCGCCGCCGCGGCGCTGAGCCTGGACGAGGCTTACCTTTCGGGCGTGTTGCAGGACCTGGTGGATAAGGCGGCTCCGAACGTCGAGCGCGTGCGCACCAACGTCGTGCCGGTCATCAATCGGGTGTCGGCGGGGTATCCGCGCGACTTCACCGACCTGTCGTATCCGCCGCGCGTGGCGGACGATTACGTCGGCTGCCCTGACATTCAGGACCCGGAGGCGTTCGCGGCCCGCGTGCACGGGGACAGCATGACGCCCAAGTATCGCGAGGGCGACATCGTCATCTTCTCACCAGCCCTGGGAACGCGCGACGGCGACGACTCCTTTGTTCGATTCAGCGACGGGCAGACGACGTTCAAGCGCGTCTTCTTCGAAAACGGCGACGGCGGCACGCCGGTCATCCGCCTGCAGCCGCGGAATGAGCGCTACCGCGCCCAGGTCATTCCTTCCGAGCAGATCTCCGGGCTGTACAAAGCGGTCTATCGGTATCAGCGGGTGGATCAGGATTGAATCAGTTTCGATTTTTGATTTGCGATTTTTGATTTGCGATTTGTGTTCTCGCCGCGGCGACTCTGCTTCGCCACGTACAGGTGTAAAGACCGAATCATGAAGGAACGCGGCAGAAAGCATTCCCCGTCGAGCTTCACGCAGGCATAAACTTGTCGCCCTTTCCCCAGTGACGGCTTGATGCGTCGATACTGCGTTGCAGGAACTTTCGCGTTTCGGGCTTGGTGCCGTTGAAGTAGCCGGGCTCGAGGAGCCAGGGCTGGTTGGTGAAGTAATCGTGGTTGGTGGGGACGGACTGGCGGGCGTAGCTGAACATGACGGTGCGGCGGGGCTTGTCGGCGGCCCTCCCGCGGTAGTGACTATTACGCAATCGAAGATGGGCGGCGGCGTAGAGCAAAATTTAAGGCCATCCGGGCGCGACCGCGAGGCGATTAGCAGAGTGGCAGAACCGCCGGCGGCGGATTGCCTGCGCTGAAACGTATGACTGGGAAAACGTTACATTTCTACCCACACCGGGGGCGGAGTGATCTGTTCTTCGGGACGCTTCCCGGCATCAGGACGCCCGGTGCCGGCCAGGCGGCTGATGGCGCGGACCTCCATGTCGTGATCGCAGAGCATCTGGCAGCTGAGCCGCAGGCCGGGCTGGTTGATCAGTCCGCGGGTGGTGAGGACGGACTTTTCGGCCTGCGTCATCTTCGCGGGCTCACCAGCGAGGAACTCGACGCGGCAGGTGGTGCAGCGTGCGTTGCCGCCGCAGGCGTGAAGCTGATCGATCTTCGCCTCGTCGATCAGCGCATTGACGAGCCGCTTGCCTTGAGGGACTTCAACTTTGCCGGCGCCTTCGACGATCAGTGTTGGCATGTGGTCTCCTTCACCGCGTTGTAGCGGCAGCTTCGCAAGCTGCCAAGGGAACAGGAAGCGTCAGCTTCCGAATCGCGGATCGCTTAGTGTCGCTCCGGGGCGCCCTGGGCATTCGGGGGAGGGGGAGCCGGTTCGTCCGCCGGCACACGTGGCGGCGAGAATCGGTGTTCGGTGCCGGACATCAATCGCGCCAGATTTCCTCGATGCTTCACCACGATCAATGCCGCGATGAGGATCGCGAAGGCAAGGAGGGGCCACTGCTCCCCTGTGACCGGCCAACCGCGCCACAGCCCCACGCAGAGGTAGGCGATGGGGAATACGATCGCGCCCACCACCGAGGCGATGCTGATGTAGCGCGTTAGCTTCCACATCGCGAACCAGATGACCGCGGCGGCCAGGCCCGGCGCGGTGTAGTAGGGGAATAGCCCGAGCACGACCCCGGTGCTGGTGGCGACTCCCTTGCCTCCTTTGAATTTAAGGAACGCGCTGAACATGTGCCCGAGAATGGCCGCCAACCCAACCAGCAGCCAGAGCAGAAATGTCTGATGTCCCGCGGGCTGATGACGAAGCAGCGCCCACGCCGCCAGCATGGGCAGGAGCCCCTTGAGCAGGTCGAGCACGAAAACGAGTGCGAAGAACCGGGGGCCGAGCAGGCGGCCGACGTTGGTTGCCCCGATGTTTCCGCTGCCGGCGTTGCGCGGGTCGACCCCCTGGCTTTGACCGACGATCAGCCCAAATGGTATGGATCCGAGCAGATAGGCAAGCGGAACCAGCAGGCAGACAAGCGGTGCAGCGCGGGGCATCAGTCGTCGTTTTACCCGAAGGGATTCGGCCTCAGAAGGGACGTTCTCGGCGGAGATGCACAGAGGGGGCGGGCGGAAGAGATTTCAGACTTGTGATTTGAGATCGGCGAGGTGTTGTCCGATCTCCGCTCGTTCGCGGCCAATTTCGGGTTTTGCCTCTTCGCAGATTCGTGGGCCGTGCCCTTCGAATCCAAGCGTTTCGCGGACGACGTAGAGCGGGCGCTGCTTGATCTCTTCGTACATGCGGCCGATGTATTCGCCGAGGATCCCGGTGCAGATCAGCTGGACGCCGCCGAGAAAAAGCACGCAGAGCACGATCGTCGTGAAGCCGCTGCCTGACTGCTTGTGGAAGACGAAGAACGTCGCGAGGTAGAAAGCCGCCAGCAGGAAGGCGACGAATGAAACGAAGAAACCCATCCAGGTCGCGACGCGGAGCGGCTTGTAGCTGAAGCTGAACATCGCGTCCATCGCGTAATGCACCAGGCGGCGCATCGACTGCTTCGGCTGCCCCGACGCCCGCGCCTGCCGCTCATAGCTGATCGTCGCCTGCTTAAACCCGAGCCAGCCGCGCAAGCCTGGAATGAATCGATTGCGCTCCGGAAGCCGGTTGAATTCGTCAACCACCGCGCGGTCCATGAGCCCGAACATTCCCGCGTCCGGCCCGTGCGGCAGATCGCTGACCATGCGCATGAGAGGATAGAACAGCCGCATCCCCAGCCCGCGCGGCCCGCGCTCGGCCCGCGCGTTGCGCCGCCCCAGCACGACCTCAAAGCCCTCGCGCCACTTCGCGACCAGCCGGGGGATCAGCTCCGGCGGGTCCTGGAGATCGCCGTCGATCAACACGACGCAGTCTCCCAGCGCGTGGCGCACGCCCGCGGTGACCGCGGGTTGGTGTCCGAAGTTGCGCGAGAGCTCGATGAGCTTCACGCGTGGGTCCTGAGCGTGAAACGCGCGGATGATTTGCGCCGATGCATCGTCGCTCCCGTCGTTGATGAAGATGAGCTCCCAGTCGAGGTCTGCGCCGTTCAGAGCGGCGGCGACACGGCGGCGAAATTCCGGCAGGTTGGCTTCCTCGTTGAAAATGGGGGCGACCACGGAGATCACGGCGCGAATGATAACCGGGGGAGCGGGGATGATGGGCAATCACATGCTGCGAGTTCGCGCGAGCACTTTACAACGAACATGATCGGCACGGGCGAGACGCCCGTGCTACGGGGTGGCGCGTCGGTCGCTCCACCACAGCTCGAGCATCAGGAGCGCGTAGAGGCGCTGGGAATGGTCGGCGCGCTGGGCCTGATGTTCCTCGAGAAGGCGTCGAAGGGTTTCGTGGTCGAAATGGGAGGAGGCGAAGGAATGCGTCGCGAACAGCAGGTCGTTGAGCATCTCGCGGAGGCCGGCGCGGAGCCAGTCGCCGATGGGGACTGCGAAGCCCATTTTTCTGCGGCGGAAGACCCAGGCCGGCAGGTCGCAGCGGAACGCTTCGCGCAGCAACCGCTTCGAGCCGCCGCCCAGGACCAGGGAGGTTGGGAGCGACGCGGCGAAATGGACGAGTTGGTGGTCCATGAAGGGGCTGCGCACCTCCAGAGCATGCAGCATCGACGCGGCGTCCAGCTTGAAGAGCAGATCGCCGGGGAGATAGGTCACGCGGTCGGTGGCCAGCGCCGCCTGGACCCCATCGCGCCTGGCGGCGGCGTACTTCTCGAACGTCTCCTCCACCCGATCGCGATGCGGAAGGGAGCGACGGAAATCATCGCGCAGGAGCGCGGATAGGGTCTCGGCATCGAACAGGCGCAGGTAACTGCTGTAGCGTGCGCCTGCGGGACGATCGAGGGTTGAGGCGAAGCGCCTGAAGCGCGCGGCGAGGGATCTAGGATGGACCGCGCGCAACCCCTCCCACTCGGTGGATGCGATGAGGGCGCGAACGCGGCCCGGGAGCCTCTGCAGGCGCTGCGACAGCGCGAGCGCGCGGTAGCGGTCGTAGCCGCCGAACAGCTCGTCGCCCCCGTCGCCGCTGAGCGCGACCAGGACGTGTTTGCGTGTTTCGCGCGACAGATAGTGCGTGGGGAGCGCTGAGGAATCGGCGAACGGCTCGCCGAAGACTTTGGCCAGTTTCGGCAGGTCCTGCGCCGCATCAGGCCGCACTACAAACCGCCGGTGCTGGGTCCCAAGGTGCTGCGCGACGGCAGCGGCGTACTCGGTCTCATCGTAGCGCGGGTCGTCGAAGCCGATGGAAAACGTGAGGACCGGCTGATCAGTCGGCACTGACGCCTTCATCGCCGCGGCGATGACCGCGCTGTCGATGCCTCCGGAGAGAAAGCAGCCGAGCGGCACGTCCGACACGAGCTGGCGGGCCACGGCGCGGCGTACCAAGCGCCGGGTTTCTTCCACCGGATCAGGCGACGGCGATGGTGTCGCCTGGGGCCGGGCATTCGGATCGAAATAGGAACTTTCGGTCGTGCGCCCGCCGCGCACGTCGAGGCGCCGCCACGAGGCCGGCGGAAGCTTGTGCACGCCCTGGTAGATGGTCGCGCCCTCATCGATGTATCCCCAGCGCAGATACTCGGCCACCGCTGCGGGGTCGGTCCTGGATTCAAACCATGGGAGCGCTGCCAGGGCGGGAAGCTCGCTGGCGAAAGCGAAGGCTCCGGCGCTCTGCATATACACGAGCGGTTTCTGCCCCATTCGGTCGCGCGCCAGGAAGAGCGCGCCGCCCGGCTCATCCCACACGGCGAAGGCGAACATCCCCTCCAGGCGCTCGCAGCAAGCCTCGCCCCACGCGTCGTAACCGAGGAGCAGGACTTCCGTGTCGCAGTTCGTCCGCCACGCGTAATCGGGGCGCAAGGTTTCCAGCTCCCTGCGCAGCTCCTTGAAGTTGTAGATCTCCCCGTTAAAGACGAGCCACTTGCCTGCGCCATCGGTGAAAGGCTGGTTCGCGCGCGGGTCAGGGTCGATGATCGCCAGGCGGGCATGCACCAGCCCGGCCTGAGGGCGCTGGCGCGTCGGCTCCTGCTCGTGATTGAGGAACGATCCATCGCCGTCCGGGCCGCGGTGGGAAATGGGCGCGAATATTCTCGCCAGGGTTTCGCGCGTCGAGCGAAACCGATCTTCCCACGCAACCACGCCGGCGAAGCCGCACATACCTGGATCCTGCGCTAGACGACGTCCCGCCCCGCCGGCAAACGATTCGGAGCCCGCCGTGTCCGAACCTCGCGTGCCGGTGAGCGCTGCACGCGCGATCGGCGATAGTGACTGCGACGCGCGCGTGCCGAATCTTATAATCGATAACCGTATCCGCGATGCATAGCGGGGATGCGACCGCGCGGTCGCGGCGAAACAGGCCGGTCGGATGCGCCGCGTGGATTCGCGTCAAGGAGTTGAGATGAAGAGGCGATGTCGAGTGTGTTTGATCGTCGCGGGAATATTGGCGGCGTTGGCGCCGGCGCGTGCTGAAGAGTTGCGGCTGGGACGTGATGCCGGCGCGCCTCGCTCGTCAAAGGACTCGCCCGCTTTTCCGAAGGGCACCTGGGCGGTGGAGGTGAGCGGCGGGTATGTCCAGCCGGTCCGATTCAGCCTGGACAAGTTCTACAACGCCAACGTCGGCCTGGGCTATTTCGTACTGGACAACTTCTCCATCGGCGCTCAGCTCGAAGGGTATTACGACGAACAGCCGAGCCACACCGCGGTGGTGGGCGGCGCGGGGTTCATGCTTCGGCTGCACCTGTTCGCCTTCGACCGCTTCACCCTCTACCTGGACGGCGCCGGAAGCGTCACGATGGCGGACAAGCCGGTGCCGGAATTCGGTACCCATGTCAATCTCACCGGCAAGGCCGGCGGAGGAATCACCTACCGACTGCGCGACAATGTGTATCTCGAGGCCGGGGCGCGCTACTTCCACCTCTCCAACGGCAACCTTCACGGCCGCGACCAAAACCCCAGCTACGACGGCGTGCAGTACTACGGCGGGGTGATGTTCACGTTCTGAACCGTTCTCACCTGCATGTCGGAGCAGCGCTGCGTCAAAGGCCCGCCGGCTAAAGTCCGGTCGCTATTGGCGGAGCGCTGACCTTGTCGTTCATGTAGGTGACCATGATGGTCTTATCCCCATCCTTCCAAGTCTCCTGCTTGCCCGACATATTCGCGCCGGGCATGCTGATGCTGGTGCTGTTCTTGATTTCGCCCTTGCCGAGGATGTCTTCCACCTCGGTCTGGGTCATGCCGACCTTGATTCTGTCGAAGTTGCTTTTGTTCACCTTGCTGCCGCAACCGGCAAGCAAGGCGCAGGCGGCAGTCGCCAGGACGACGATCCGACAAGAGCGTAAGACACGGGACATTTGAACCTCCGTTGTGAAATGTTTCGAAACCAAGGGCCATTAGAAGCGCGGCCTGCGGGCAGCGCCGGCATCGCCCTCATACCACCGCCCCGGCCTGAGTGCGATCTTTCGCAGGCCGGATGCCCCGCAGACGAAGAGGATCTGCCGCTCCAGGCCGGCCAGCAGCAGTTGCTTCAGTTCGTACAGGTGCGATGCGCTGTCGACGAGGATGGTCAGTGTTCCGCGGCTCATCCCCTCCAGGGCGCAATGCTCGTTGAGCATCTCCGGGACGAGTTGCGACCAGCAGGCGGCGATTTTCGACAGTTTGATCTGCCGTTTCTCGACCGACTGCTTGAAGAAGCTGATCATCTCCGGCCCGAGAGGCGTTGTCGCGGCGTGATCGATCTGCTTCACGCGGGCCAATCGCCGAAGTTGGGCGTCCTGCAGGATTCGGGCCCGCGCGCTCATTCGTTCTCCCCATGGCAAAGGACCGCTGCATACCGCCGACGCGTTCATTGCAGGTTCACCGGCATGATGACGTAGAGGAAGTTGGCCCCACCCTTCAGCAGGCCGGGGCGGTTCGGCGCGGTCAGCTCGAGTGAGATCTCATCGTTGTCCACCACGCGGAGGGCGTCGGTCACGAACGTGGGGTTGAAGCCAATCTCGATGTCGGCGCCTTCGAACTTGCACGGAAAGTTCACCGTCGCTTCGCCCGATTCCGGGGAGCGGCTGGTGAGCACCAATCCCTTTTTGGAAAACTGCAGCCGCACGCCCTTGCTCTCCTCGGTGGTGAGCAGCGCGGCGCGGCGGATGGCGCTGAGGAAGTCGGCCGTCGCGGCGGTCATCTTCTTGTCGGTGTCCTTGGGGATTACGTCTTCGTAGGGCGGGAACTGGCCTTCAACCAGGTTGCTGGTGAGCGTCGCGCTGGAGGTATGGAAGATCACCTGGTTTTCGCGCACCTGGAAGGCGACGGTCTCCTCCGGATCGTCGATGAGCTTGTCGATCAGCGTCAACGCCTTGGCGGGAATGATGGCCTTGGCGCCGTCCTTGCCGAGCTTGTCGGTGACCAGGTCGCCCTTGGCCATGGCAAGGCGGCGGCCGTCGGTGCTCACCAGATTGATCTTTTTGGCCTTGACGACGAGCAGCACGCCGTTGAACGCATAACGCGTGCTTTCCTTGGCGGCGGCGAACAGGGTCTGCCCGATGAGCTGCTTGAGGTGCCCGCCAGCGATTTCGAAGCTGGCTTCACCCTCGAAGTCCGGAACCGGCGGGAAGTCTGCGGCCTTCTGGGTGAAGATCTTGAAGTGCGAATCCTGCCCGCGGATGCTCGCCGTTCCCGCGCCGGCGCCGTCGGCGTCCGCTTCGATGGAGAGCGTGTCATCGACGCTTTCGCGGACGATGTCGCGGAACTTGTCGGCCGGGAGGAGCGTCTCGCCCCCCTGCTCGATCTGCACCTGGTTGTCGGAGTAGCGAATGGCCACTTCGAGATCGGTCGCCGCGATCGTGAGGCGGTCATCCGCAGCGGTTACCTTGACGCACTGCAACACGGGCTTGGGCGTGCGGGCGGCGACGACGTTTCCGGCGACCGTCAGCGCTTCCAGCAACGCTCCGCGGTTACAGATCACTTTCATGAGCAAGGCCTTTCCATCTGCTATCCTGAGCCGGCGCGCCCGAACGGCCGGGGCATGGATTCTCCGCAAGCCTTACGTGAGGCTGCGGTGCACGGGCGAGCCCCGGGCGGTGAGTCGAGTCAATTTACCGTTACCTCTCTAGTACATAAAGCTTTCAGACAGTAACAGTAGTGAAGAGGGCTGGCGCGATCTGGATAACTTTTGGCCTGAACGGGGAACCTGTTAAGCCAGCACGGCTTAGGCCGCACATTATTGGACAAGGCATGTGGACAACGTGTTGCTTCATCTGACGGGTCGCATGGGTCAGCTCGCACGGAACAGACAGGGGCGAGCGGGTTTGCGCTCGAATCTGTCTGTGGGGAGCGGGGTTCACATCGCGGCCGCGCACCTATCGTCCAGGTTCTCCACGCGATATGCAGCGAGGCTGTCACGGCGGGGAAGCGGACGGAAGCAGCGTGAACATAGTCTTTCCCATTCCCGAAAGTCGATGCAGATTTCCACTCGCCCACGTTTTCAATTGATGTGAAAGGAATAACAAGTGGAGATCGCCACGCGCGTGGGGGTATTCTGCGGTTTTGAGCGATGGCGCGATGTTTCATCCCGCCGCGAACCGCCGCAGAAGCACGACCGCGCGGCCGAGCATGAGCAGCGCGATGAGCAACCACGGCAGGATGCGCACTACCCGGAATACGATGGGTAGCTCGCTCAGAGCTGGCTGGGGTATGATTTGCTCCAGTTCGCGGTTGCGATAGTGCAACAGCGGCGCAGGCGGTGATTTTGCGGCGACGGCAGCGATCGGCAGGTCGAGATCGAGACTTTCCGCCGGCAAGGGGGGCTGTAATGCATCAAGAATGTGCTGCTCTGACATGGGCCGGGCGGTGCGCCGGCTCAGGATGGCATAACTATCCGGGGCAGTCGGCGCGCCGGACAGAAGCTGCGCTTCTTCTTCTTCGCTAAGCGAATTTTGGCTTCGAACGGAGGAATGAACGGGTAGGGTCGAACGTTGTAGTTCGGAAGAAGACGACTCACGGAAGAGTGGTTGCGGCGCCATAGGACAAGGCGATGGGGGTCAGCCGATGCGGCCCAACGACGGCCGGCAATGCTTCTGGCGAGCGTAGCATGTGGACGAGTCGAGCGATAGCTTATCTCTGGGCCCTGCCGACCACGGTGGTCGGCCTCCTGTTCACTCTGCCGGCGCTGTTAACGGGCGGCGGCTTGCGCGTGGTGAACGGCGTGCTTGAAGTGCACGGCGGGTTCGTCAGCCTGTTCCTGCGCCGCTGCACCCCGCTGCGGGGCGGCGCTTCCGCGATGACCCTTGGCCACGTCGTGCTTGGCCGCGATCGACAGTTGCTCGACGCGACACGGAAGCACGAGCGCGTACACGTCCGCCAGTGCGAGCGCTGGGGCCCGCTGTTTCTCCCCGCCTACGTGCTCGCCGCCGCCGTCCTCAAGCTCCGCGGCCGCCGCCCCTACGAGGACAATCCCTTCGAGCGCGAGGCATTCGGGCGTTAGAAGTTCGGGCGATACGGGTTCGATTGAGGATAGAATCCTGCCATGACCTCAGAGCAACTCCGTCGTCTTCATCAGGCGCGGCCCTTCCAGCCATTTCGGATGCATCTGGCGGATGGCCGGCATGTCCGAGTGGATCATCCTGAGCTTCTCACCCTTTCGCCAAGCGGCCGCACCGCGGCCGTCTACACTCACGCCGACGCTGCCGAGATCGTCGACTTGTTGCTCGTGACGAGCCTCAAGCCCACAAATACCACATCACCGAAGAGGCGCCGTTGACGCCCGCCTCACCAGTTGGACCGCACCGGGACCCTCAGCAGCTTCGCCCAGGCGTATGCGACGACGAATTGCGAGAAAAGCACGAGGACAATCGCGGGGCCGGTCTGCAGAAACGGCCAGCGCGCGGTGATGAGGATCCCGCCGAGCGCGCCGAGGAGACCGACGGCCGTCGCCCCGAGCACGGTCGTGCGCAGGCGCTGGGTCAGCAGCAGCGCGGTTGCGCCGGGAAGGACGAGCAAGGCCGTCACCAGGACGTTTCCCGCCACGCGCACGCCGAGGACGATCGTGAGGGCGACCAACAGCATGAGCAGGTAATGAATGAAGCCGGCGCGCACGCCTGACGCTTCGGCCATTGCCGGGTCGAGGCAGTAGTAGAGGATCTCCTTGCCGAGCACGGCGACGGTAAGCACGACCGCTGCGCAGACGAGCGCGGCGGCCAGCGCGAACCGGGCGGAGACGTCGGTCATCTGGCCGAAGAGGAAGGTCTCCCATCCCGCGGGCATGCGTCCGCGGCGCTGGCGGTACATCTGCTGCGCGACGAACCCCCAGGCCAGCGATCCGACCATGAAGATGCCGATCGCGGTGTCACTGCTGACGCGCCGGCTGCGGCTCAAATAGCCGATGAGCAGCGCGGTGATGAAGCTGAAGGCGATGACGCCGGCATACGGCACCCACTGCCGCTCGGGCGAATCGAGCGCGGGGAAGATCAGCATCAGCAGCCAGGCTGTTCCCGCGCCGCCGAACCCGCTGTGGCTGATGCCTTCGCCGACAAACGCCCAGCGGCGCGAGACGACGAAGACGCTCAAAACCGCGCAGGCTACGGCCATGGCGCAAGCGGTGAGCAGCGCCCAGGTGAAGAGGGAAGGAATGGCCGCGAGCACAGGCATGGCCGATGTTGTATCAGCGCCAGGTTACCGACGCGATTCAGGCGGCTTGGCGCAAGAGGAGGGGTTCGAAGCGGGCCTGAGCCCCTTGCGCGGCGGGGGATTATCGGGCGTGGGCACAGGGCGCTGACGGGGAACACTCAGGGGGTGCGCGCGACGGTGTCGGCTGTCGCGACGCCGCCGTTGCCGCGGTGTGATTCATGGGCTGGATGCGGATCGGTTTCGCCATGCGTGCAGTGGTGGCCGCTCTTGATGCCCATGGCTTCCAGGTCGCAGGCGAACATGCGATAGACGAGCTCAGGCGGCAGGTGATCGGGCACGTCGTGATAGTGAAGCGCTACATTCAGGCAGGCGATGCGATCGGAAATCGCGCTGACGGCGCGGAGGTCGTGGCTGACAAAGATGACGGTAAGGCCCAGATCGCTCTTCAACTGTTGGATGAACTCGATGAAGCGCTGCTGCCCGGGCCGGTCGATGCCGGTGGTGGGCTCATCGAGGAGGAGCAACTTCGGCCGGGGCGCCAGCGCTCGGGCGATGTAGACGCGCTGCAACTGTCCTCCGGAGAGCGCCCCAACGGGCCGCCCGGCAAATTCGGCTACGCCGACGCGCTGCATCAACTCCTCGACGAAAAGCAGATCGGAGCGCTCATAGCCGTGGAGCATTCCGGTTTTGCCGACAAGACCGAGGCGCACCGTCTGCCGCACGTCGATGGGGAAGCCTTCGGGGGGGCGGGGGTCTTGCGGCAGATATCCGATGATGTCTCCGCGGCGGATGGCCCTGGGCGGGGGGAGCCCGGCTACGCTGATGGCGCCGCCGGTCGGGTTGAGGAGCCCGAGGAGGAGGCGCATCAAGGTTGTCTTGCCGCCACCGTTAGGGCCAATGACGCCCAGGGTAGTGCCCCCCTGAACCTTGAGGTCTATGCCGTCCAGAACAACTTGGGCGCCATAAGCGAAACGAAGGTTTGAGATCTCAATGATGGGGGCCATCCGGTGTGATTCTAGGGGGCCGTGGCCTGATTGAAAGGCGGAGCGGCGGGCGGCTGAACGCTGAAAGCACGGGTAAACTTGGCGGAGATAAAACTGTTTAGTTTTCCCGTTTGCCGGTGTGGGGACCCGATGTTAGTATCATCGTAGCAAATTACATGCCCCGCGGGCGAGCTTTGTAAATTTGGTTTGGATATGGAGTTAAGTCATTCAATGACCATGCGGCACGAGCAGCGCCAGCTGCTGACGCCGCGGATGATTCAGAGCATGGAGATCCTGCAGCTGCCCTTGCAGCAGCTGGAGGAGCGCATCGAACAGGAACTGCAGAGCAACCCTGTTTTAGAGCTTCGGGAGGGGGAAAGCGAGCCGGACGTGATCGTGGACGCTCCCGAGGCGAAGCAGGAGTACGCAGAGGGGGAGCAGGCGCTGGTCGTGAAGGAGAATTCCGACCAGGCGGAGGATTTCGACCGGCTGGCCAAGATCAGCGAATACTTCGAGAACGAAGAGTTCCACACCAACGGCAGCAACTTCCGGCAGGCGAGTTACGACGGCGAGCGGGACAAGAAGCTCGACGCGATGAACAACACGGCCGCCCGAAGCATCACGCTGGCGGAGCACCTGCTGAACCAGTGGGCATTCATCGAAGCGTCGGCCGGGGTGAGGAAGGCCGGCGAAGCCATCATCAACTACATCGATCCCGAGGGTTATTTCCGCACGGACTTCGAGGTCGTCCAGAAAGACTCGAAGGCGCCGCTTTCGATTGAAGAGCTGACGGATGCGCTGCGGCTGATCCAGACGCTGGAGCCGGCGGGGGTCGGGGCGCGCAACCTGAGCGGGTCGCTGCTGATTCAGCTGGACGCGCTGGAAGAAGACGACGAGGCGGCCAAGGGGCACGACTTTGAGCTGGAGCGCGCGTTGGTGACGGAGCATCTTCATGATCTGGAGATGAACCGCTATCCGCAGATCAGCAAGAAGCTAGGTCGCGATTTGGAGGAGGTGAAGGCGGCGGTGAAGCATCTGTCGCGGCTGCACCCTTATCCGGGCAAGCAGATCGGCGGGCAGGACGCGCCGATGGTCACGCCTGACGCGATCATCTATTACGACGAGGAGAGCGACAAGTACGAGATTGAAATGACTAACGATCCGGCGCCGAACCTTTTCATCAGCGGCATGTATCGCAGGATGCTCAAGGAGCGCTCGGTCGACAAGAAGACGCGCGAGTTCCTCTCCAACAACGTGCGCAACGCGCGCTGGCTGATTGAATCGATCGAGCAGCGCAAGAGCACGATCATGCGGGTAATCCGCGCGGTGGTGGACGCGCAGCGGGAATTCTTCGACAAGGGACCGGAGTTCCTTCGGCCGCTTCCGATGATCCAGGTGGCTGACCAATTGGGGATCCACGTCGCGACGGTTTCGCGCGCGGTTTCAGAGAAGTGGATCCAGACGCCGCGGGGCGTCTTCCCGCTTCGGCGGTTCTTCTCCGGCGGCACTCAAAGTGCGGACGGCGAAGACATGAGCTGGGATGCGGTGAAGGAGAAGCTGAAGACGATCATCGAGAACGAGGACAAGCTCAACCCGCTGAACGATGACGAGATTGTGCTGAAGCTGAAGGAACAGGGGATTGAGCTGGCCCGCCGGACGGTGGCGAAGTATCGCAAGATCCTCAACATCCCGACCGCGCGGCAGCGGCGGGAGTTCTAAACGACCTAAATGATGCGGCAGCGGACTCGTCGGAGCGATTGACGCGTCGTGCTACTTCTGCGCCAGGATGCCGCCCTGCTGGCCTTTGGCGAACTCGGCGTCCATGAACTTGTTCTGGTTCTGCACCCACGCTGCGAGGCGCTGCTCGCCTTCGCGAACGCGATCGGGGAACTGTGAGGCGACGTTATTGCGCTCGGCGGGGTCGTTCGAGAGGTCGTAGAGCTCATGCGCGCCGGTGGTGGCGTTGTAGAGGAACTTGAAGTCGCCGTCGCGGTACCCGAAGAGGTATTCCGACCAGGGCGCGAAGAAGTAAGTGCGGTTGTGGCGGTTCGGGCTGAACATGCTGCGCCCCTGCCACTCGTCCGGGAGCGGCCGGCCCAGCGCGTGCATGATGGTCGGGGCCACGTCGAGCAGGCCGCCAATGGAGGAATACGTTTCCCCATGGAAGAGCTGCGGGTTGATCAGGATGAGTGGGATGTGCACGTTTTCTTCGTACAACCTGGTGCCGTGGCTGGTCTGGCCGTGCTGCCTGAAGGCTTCGCCATGGTCTCCGACGACGACCACGAGCGTGGAGCGCGAGAGCCCGCGCTCTTCGAGGGTCTTGAGCAGCTGGCCGAGCGACTCATCGGCATGGTGCAGCGCGTTGAGGTAGCGATTGAAGGTTTCTTCCTGTCCATAAGGCTGCTCGGCCCCGGCCACGAAGTAGGGATAGTGCGTCTGCATGGTCCAGAGCATCCCGAACCAGGGCTTGTCCTTCTGCGCCGCGGTCCAGTCGAGGAGAGATTCGACAGTGCAGGCATCGTCGGAGCCGTTAAGGAACGACCACTTGGAGCTGAACGACGCGCGGTTGCACTTGCGCGTCTGGTAGTCCTCGACGAGGTCGAACTGACGGTGCGAGAGGAAGCGGTCGCTGCCCTGGAAGGTGACATCGGAGGAGTAGAAGAAGGCGTTGGAGTATCCCTGTTTCTTGAGTTCACCGCTCAGCGATGGAAGCTGCACGTCCGGATGCACCTCTGTTACGGCCATGTAGGAAACCCACGGGTAGGCGGAGCAGAGGAGGGAGACCATCGAGTAATTGGTGGCGGGCGCGTGGGCGTAGATGTTGCTGAAGATTACCGAGTGCGCGCGGGCCTTTGTCAGCTCGGGCGTGACTCCGTAGCGTCCGCCGTAGATGTCGAGGTACTGGACGGGGACCGATTCGAGCACGAGGAGCACGACGTTTCGGATCGGCTCGGTGGCGCCTGGCAACGGCGCGAGAGTCGCGGTCTCGCGCCGCTCGACGACGGTGAGGACGTCATCCGGGCCGATGGGGGTCTTCATCGTGAACAGGGCCACCGAGTTGCCGGAAACGAAATACGATTCGATAAAGGCGGTGATGGGATTGGCGGTCTTCCAGTAGCGCCACTGGCGCTCGTGCAGGTACCAGTGGGCGCCGATGTAGTATTCACACAAGAGCGGAACCAGCAGCAGCGCCAGCGTCTTAGTTGTTACGAAGCGCGGGACTATCAAGCGCGCGATGGCATAGATGAAGAACGCAATCAGCAGCATCCCTCCGCAGGCCATGAGCAGTGCCGCGACGGTCTTCAGCGTGAATGCGGCGGCCATTGCCTGCCTGGCATCGCGGCTTTTGAGAAAGCCGGAGTAGTGCAGCCAGGGAAAATTGAAGGGCGTGCCGAGCGTCTTCACTACCGGCACATTGACCATGCAGATCAGCAGCGTCATCAGTGCCAGCAAGATAAACAGGCCGCACAGCCAGGTCAGTAGGCGGGGGTGGCGGCGGCACAGCGCGAGCAACAGGAGCCAGGCCGCGGTCAATCCGCCGACGAAGACGAAATCATAGAATGCGCCGATGAACATCTTCGGCACTTCGCTTCTGGGCTCCAGTAGCGAGTACCAGTCGAAGCCGATGATGTATGAGCGGATCACCAGCAGGAACAGACAGAGCGCGAGCGCGACGCTCAGCACGGTCCAGCGGGCGCGATGCGCTCTCGAGTCCTGTGCTTCGGCTTTGTCCGGGGCGTGGTTAATCTGCGCTGCTTCACTGGACAACTGAACATCCCTCCGGCCTCGATACCGGCGCACATAGCCTCGATTGATGGATTCGATTGTTCAACAATGAGGCGAGCGCGGTCGTTTCACAAGTCGGCCGCGGGTTGGTTATCGGTCCTGCCGAGGCTCAACCGCGGGTCCTGTGACGTTTGGCGCGGAGCGAGGCTCACTTTCGGGGCATGCGCAGGATGCTAATGAAGAAGCTCCAGAGGATGGCCTGAAATCCCCAGGCGGTCAGCGTTGCGCCACTGATGACCCAGCGCGTGGTGACGTCGTAATTGAGGTGACCGAAGTCGGCCTTCCACCACTGAAGAACTGCGACGCCGAGCAGTACGAGACCGAGGATCAGGGCGCTCCCGCCCAGCAGGACGCCGCGCTCCAGGGTGAAGTTTTGAAAGAGGCGATCGAGCCGCTCATCGGCAGGCACGAGCCCCTCGCGGACGGCGAAGGTCTTGGTTGCGATCGCGAAGAGGATCGCCTGGCACCCGCAGAGAATTGCCAGGCTTGCGAAGAGAAGCGTATTCAGGCCAAATTCGACGCCGCGCACTGTCAGTGCCGGGAGTGCGAGGGCGAACCCGATGACGCCGAGCAGCACCAGCAATTTCCCCGGTTCCAGGAACAGCCACCTCGGGGTGTACATCAGGAAGAAGCGGAGCGTTCGCCACCCATCGCGAAAGGTGCGCAGGTGCGGCGGGTGGGTTTTGCGGCCGTCGGGATGCAGCGTGATAGGGACCTCCGCGATGCGCACGCCATAGCGGGCGCTTTTGAGAATCATCTCAGTGGCGAACTCCATACCGGTGCAGCGCTGCCCGAGCCGATCGTACAGTTCCCTGGTAAAGCCGCGCATTCCGCAATAGACATCGTGAATCGGCGCGTGAAACCACCACCGCGTGAGCAGGGAGAACATCGGGTTTCCCCACCATCGATGGAGGCCGGGCATTGCGCCGGGCAGGATTTTTCCGCCGCCCGCGGGAAGGCGGCACCCTTGAACCAATTCGAATCCGTCGCGCAGCTTCTCGATGAACGCGGGGATTTCGGCAAAGTCATAGCTCTCATCGGCGTCGCCGATGATCACGTAGCGCCCCCTGGCTTCGGCGATGCCGCCCATCAGAGCGCTGCCGTATCCGCGAGGGCTCACATGAACCACCCGCGCGCCATGGCGTTGGGCCAGATCGGGCGAGCCATCGCTGCTCCCATTATCAGCGACGATTACCTCCCCCAAGATTCCGTTTTCCTGCATCGCACGCTGCGCTGCGCGCACGCAAGCGCCGACGGTGTCCGCCTCATTGAGACAAGGTAGGACCACCGACACCTCCGGCGCCTGGCGCGACGCCACTTTGGCGGGCACTGTCTCCTGTTCGATCAACATCAGATGCGGCCTCCCGACTGTCAGCGTAGATCAAACTTACGTCGAAAGATGTTTTAAGGATTCAACGCGTCTTGATGCAACGTAAATGCAATCTAAATCGGGAGGAATCCAAGCCCAGCGCTTTACAGCAGTAGTTGGAACCGCCGGGCCCGCCTAGCTTTGCTGTGTTAAGGGGCGGGCACAGCTGGCGTGGGAGATTCGTAGACGGTCCAGCCACTGAACAGGACGGTGGCCTTGGCGTTGCGGATGCGGTCAAGGAAGTTGAGGTTCTTACCGGTGTGGCGGTCGACGTCCGCGAAGCGGTAGAAGTAGACCTGCCACCAGTCGGGAAGCTCTCGCAACGGATAACCACGGAAGACGGCGGGCACGACGAAGATCGGGTTGTCCGTCACTTGGAGGTATTTGACCGTCTCCTGAGGGCGCGAGTCGATGAGCGGACGGATCTCGGGGCGGACAGTTTCGGAACTCAGGGGCGGGAATACGCTCGCAAACCTCTCGGGCAACTTTTCGCGCCAGGCACGTCCGATGATGTACGCGCCCCACCCCCCCGCCTCGTCGTTGGATATGTCTGGATTGTGCAGCGCTTCGCGCAGTTCCTGTGCGGTGGGGACCATGTAGTGGGGCATGTTCTCGATCACCACGACGGGGCCGGGGTAGGAATCGAGCCAGGACTTCCGCACCGGGGCGACGCTCTGGACGGGCATGCCGGTGTAGACGGAGTAGGTGAGGTGGCTGTTGGGTGTGGCGTAGATGCGCGTGCCAGGCGCGAACTCGCGGCCGCGCAGCCAGCGGATCATCTCGCCGGTATTGCGCGAGAGCGTAGTGCCCGGATCGCCGGGCCAGGGCTTCACGTGGGCGAAGACAAGCATGAAGACCGCGGCGAGCGCGACGGCCGCCAGCGGCTGCGGCCGACGCATGATGGCGCGGGCGATGGCGGCGAAGATGAGCCCCGCCAATACGGCGCCGGGGCCGAGCATCGGCAGTTGCATGCGCGTGAAGATGTAGCTCACCGCGGGCATCATGGTGACGAAGGACAGGTATCCCAGCACGACCCAGCCGAACAGGAAAAAGAAGGCGGCGCGTCCATCGCGGAATGGGCGCGCGAAGCGCGGCGGAAGGCGGCGGCGCATCACTTCGGCGGCGATGAGCCCGAGCAGGCCGGCGGCCAGGAGCAGCACGGTGTGCAGCTTGGACATGGGAAAAGTGAACAGATCTTGCGGGAAATCGAGGTAAGGGAAGGCGTTGGGGATGCCGCGTGCCTGGGAGAGGAAGCCACTGCCCAACAGCCAGGGCAGGGCGCAGCCCAGCACGATGAGACAAAAGACGGCGAGCTTCGGCAGCGCCCCGCGCCGCCAGACAGCGGAGGAGAGGAGCAACAGCGCGCCGGCGGCGGAGGCGACCAGAAACGTGACGACGTGCGTGTAGAAGAGCAGCACGAAGACGACGGCGGCTATCAGATAGTCGCGCCAGCGCCCATGGCGGTGAATGCGCCAGAGCATCAGGCAGCACGCGGTGCTGAAGGTGACGGTGGCGGAGTAGTAGCGCGCCTGCCGGGCGAAATCGAGCACACGCTCGGAGAAGGCGCCAATCACCAGCGCCGCCCATGCGGCGTCGCGGCCGTACATTTCACTGCCCGCGAGGAACAGCAGCACCAACAGCGCCATACTGAACACGACCGCCGGCAATCGGGCGGCGATGGTCATCCGGCTCATCTCTTCGTCGCTGTGCTTGACGGTCAGCCGGTCGGGCACCGAATCCGGCCGAACGCCCATCGCTTTGAGCGAGCCTGCCATGGCGTAGAGCGGGAGCCAGCCGTGGTAGATGGCGACGCGCTTGTTGGAGTAGCTGCTGTCTTTGAATTCGTACTCCTCGTTGCCAGGCCAGGGCTCGACCAGGGTGTTTTCGTAGACGGGCTGGCCGAGGTAGCGATCGAGGGGCAGTCCGTGCTGCAGGATCGTCAGCGCATTGATGGTTGACTCGGATTCATCGACCCAAAACAGCGGAGCATCGAGCCGGTAGACGCGGATCACCAAGGCCCAGATCAGCACGAGGCCGAGCAGCGCGTATTCGAGGCGTTTGATCGCCCTGCTGCGCGGCGGCCTTGCCGGGGGGCGCTGTAGGGCGGCGTCCGGCGGCGCGGCGGCGCTGTCGCGAGCAAGTTGTTCGGGTACCGAAGAGAATGGCACGGGAGCGGACACCGGTTGTGACTAACGATCGAGCCCTGCGCGGGATACGGCGCGAGCCGCGAAGTATAGCGGCCCGGCAGCGTGGGCGACAATCACGCGGCAACGGCTCGGAGCCAGCGCGTCGTTTTGGGGTTTGGTAACGGGGTTTTGAAGCCCTCGCTGGCGGTGAGGGTTCCGAGAAGCGCGGCCTGCTCGGTGCCCGGGCGCTTGCCCAGCCCGCTTCCCCAACCTCCGGGCGGGATTGGCTGTCTAAACAAAAGGACTGAACGGCGTCGATGAAATGAGGGGGAGCGAGGTGTAACGATGCTGAGACTTATGTGCAAAACGGCCGTGACGGCTTCCCTGGCGCTGTTTGTTGCGGGATGCGAATCGCACAGCGGCAACGGCGCATTGCTCGGTGGCGCGGCCGGCGCGGGCCTGGGGGCCATCATCGGGCACAACTCGCACGGCCGGACGACCGACGGGGCGCTGATCGGCGGCGCCGCGGGGGCGCTGGGCGGCGGTTTGATCGGCAATGAGATGGACAAGAATGAACGCCGCGAACGGGAATCCGCCGAGCGATATTACGACCGCGACGGGTACTACGAGCGCGACCATTATTATGACAATCGGTACCGCGACTATGACCGGCCGAGCTACCGCCGCAGCGGTGGGTATTACGAGTACCGCTACCGCAACGATCCGTATGGGCGGTGTGAGGTGTATGAATCGCGAACGTATCGGGATTAGCGTTCCGCGTCTACCCAACACGAACGACTGATAGGCCGCCGGTTTAGCCGCCGCGCCCACGCGGCGCTGGCACGCCGGGCGCGGATGGCGGCGAGCGCTTCCTTGCCATCGGCGGCGGGGATTGCATCGTAGCCTTCGCGGCGGAGCCGGTCGCACACCAGCTCGCGGCACAAGCCTTCGTCGTCGACGATCAGGATCGAATTCATTTCCCGCTCCAAAACGGCCCGGAACATTTGCGTCCCCCCATCACCTATAATCGTTGCACGGCACCCCGCCCTGAATCGGAATCGCACGTTGCAAAGATCCACAATCGAGCAATGGGGGATGGCGCACCGGCGAAAAAGTTATGGGACCGCGATCGGGATTGTCGATCGCGGTCCCATTCACCTGGCAAAGCTGAACGGCCTTTCGCTTACCTGACGACGACGCCATCCTGCCCATTGGTGACGCCGTCGTAGATGAGACGCCCGCCACTGAAGCTGAGGCGCTCGCCGAGGAAGTTGGCGGTGCGGAAGCTGCCGCGGTCGCCGCTCTTGAGCCGCAGGTTGTCGTTCGTGAACGTGAGGTCCTGGAGCGTGGCGTTGAAGGTGCCATAGACCCAGAAGCCTTCATTGTCATTGTTCGCGAACGTGCAGCGGATGGCCTTCATGTAGCCCTGCTGGGGCCAGCCGCCCGACGGAGCGGGGTTGTTCTCCTCGCCGACCGCGCCGCTGATCTCAAACCAGAGCCCATCGCCGTCCACGTTGCCGACGGTGCGGTTGTGGACGAAGCTGCTGTCCTGCACGGTGACGTTGATGTTGTAGACGTCGAACCACATGCCGACGCCGACGTTGTCATGGGCGCTGTAGCGGGTGAAGACGGCCCCGTCGAGCCGGGTGAACTTGCCGCCGCCGCCGTTGCTGTCCTGCTTCGCGTTGTTGTTGAACGTCTCGCAGTCGGTGACGACCAGGTTGTGTGAACCCGAGCCGCCGATGCCCCAACGACCGTTGTTGGAGGCCTTGACGCGCACGAGGGTGACGTTGTCGGCGTGGCTGGTGGAGATGCCGCCGCCGCCGTTGTCCTTCACGGTGACGTCTTTCCACGTGCTGTTGTCACCGACCATGACGGCGGAGAAGTCGTTGCCCGCGCCGCTGTCGGCGGCGTTGGCGAAGGTGATTCCAGAGACGTCGACGTAGGAAGTGCTGCCCGCGTTGAGGACGCGGCTGGCGCCACCGCCGTCAAAGGTGACGGCGCCGGGATCGGCCTCGAAGGTGATGTGTGCCGACGAGTTGCCGGAGCGCGAGAGGGTAACCGACGACGAGCTGTAGGTGCCCGGGGCGAAGTAGACGACGTCGCCCGCCTGCGCGGCGGCAGCAGCCTTGGCGACGCTGCGGAACGGCGCGGCCTTGGACCCGCCATTGGAGTCGCTGCCGCCGGTGCTGACGTAGAGCGTCGGGGTCAGCAGGCCGGCGGAAGGCGCCGGGATTGGCGCGGGAGTCGGCGTGGGTGTCGGCGCCGGCGCAGGAGCCGGCGCTGGTGTTGGAGCTGGCGCGGGAGTGGGGACCGGCGCGGGCGTTGGGGTCGGGGCCGGCGTGGGCGTTGGGGCCGGCGCGGGCGTCGGAGCCGGCGCGGGTGTTGGCGCGGGAGTGGGCGTTGGCGCAGGAGTGGGGGTCGGCGCGGGAGTCGGCGTCGGCGCGGGGGCCGGCGTAGGCTCGGGAGCCGGTGCGGGAACGGGCGCAGGCGTCGGCACAGGAGTCGGGGCCGGCGAGGTCACGGTCGGCGGCGTGGCCGGGGTTGGTTCCGGCATCGGACCCACGACCGGGGGCGCGGGCGTAGGGGTAGGCGCCGGGGTCGTCACGACCTTGGGTTTCCGAATTCTTCGGGTCCTCTTCCTGTGCGTCCGATGCGGCTTGGTGCCCGTTTGAGGGGACGTGCCCTGGACGCTGGCGCCATAGACGATCTGCGGGTTGTCGGTTCCACCCGCGGCAGTGCCCGCGTTGGTCCCATACATCAGCACAGAATTGTCGGTGCCCGAAGAGTAGCTCATCAGCGGCGCGCCAAGGTCTCCCGCGCTGAGGGGACCGGCGGCCGCGGATAGAAGCTGTCGATTTTCCAACTGCTCGACAACAGACCGGTAAGAGTATGACTGGTTCATACTCCCGGTTTCGGCCGCCGTCGTTGGTCGCTAACCTTACGCCGCCCGCAAAAGTGCCCCCGCCAGCGTTATTTTGCCGTCCGATAACCCGATAACCCGACCAAGCCACCCAGCTTCACTTGACTTTCGGGGGAGCGCCCCGGCGAACTCCCTGCCTCGCTGTTAGCCTGGGCAAGACAGACTGGCTACGTAAAGAAATATTAAACATGTAGACGCATTACTTTTTCGTTGACATTACCCTTCCACCCTCTATCTTCCGTGGGTCGTGTCAATTTTCTTCAGCGAGGGCGTGGGTTCGCGCCCCTGACGACGCCTGGTGTGGGCGAAGCACGACAGGTATTTTCATTTCTCAGGGAGAGCCCGATGAAGGTCTACGGGAGAATTGCGCTGGCCGCCGGTGCGGCAGCGTTCGGCGAGACTGCGGCCTTTGGCCACCCGGTTTGCTATCAGGTAGACCCAGGTCCGAGCGGGACCAATGGGTTCATCCAGCAGAACGGGAACAACGCGTACGAGTATGGTGACGATGTCCATGTCGGAAGCGGCATGCAGGTGCACAACGTCACCATTGACTTCACCTTGTTCAGCTACGACGCCGCCACCTACACGCCGCAGCTGCAGGTCGACCTGTACGCGGTCGACAGCAACGGGGTGCCGATCGATTCCAACCTGTCGGATACCATCCCCTATACGCCGCTCGCCACCGAGTTCCGCAGCGACGTGACGTTCACCGGCAGCAATTACAACAATGGCGGCACGGTGCGTGGGGTGGAGCAGTCAGTCACTTTCGACTTCTCCAGCGACGGCGTCGTAGCGGCGGACTTCGCCTTTGCTTACCGGGACAACAACCCGGCTGGCACCCAGTCGCCCGGCTACAACTTCTCCGTCTTCGTCAGCAGCGCCAACCCGAGCGTCGGTACGGGTGTGGGCCCGATCAACCCGGCGTACCTCGACGCCAGCGTCAACGACCCGATTACGCACGTTTTCTCAAAGGCGATCGGCTTCAACGTTCAGGCGCAGATCACCTGCGACGCGGTGCCCGAACCCGGCATGCTCAGCATCGCAGCGCTCGGCGGGCTGGCCGCCCTCCGTCGCCGAAGGGCATAAGCCGAGCCCGTCGCACTGGCGCGACTATTTGCATTTACCAAGCCCCCAGGAGCCACTCCCGGGGGCGGCTTCGCGCGCGAACACATTTTGTCACTCCCTTGAGTCTCCGCCGTGCGCGACGAGCGGCGTCAGATGATCGTCTTGATGATGCGTAACAGGTCGAGCTGAAAGTCAGTCGAACGCCCGGCTCGCCCGGGATCCGGCGGAATCCGTGCGTAATGCGCGAAGGAATCACTTTCGGGGCATCCCGAGAATACTGATGAAGAAGCTGGAGAGGAGGGTTTGGACGCCCCAGGCGGTGAGAGTGGCGCCGGGGATGATCCAATGCATGGTGCTTTCCAGGTCCATGTGGCCGAAATGGGCCTCGCGCCAGGCATTGATCGCGATGGCCAGCAACGCCAGGCCGCCCAAAAGCGAGGAGGTGGCGAGGATTGCCCCGCGCTCGAGGGTGAAGCGCCGGAAGAAACGGTCCATCCGCTCGTCGGGGGGCATCAAGCCTTCACGGATGCCGAACGCCTTAGTGCCCAGGGCGAAGAGGATGGCCTGGGAGCCGCAGAGGATCGCCAGGCTGGCGAAGACCAGCGTGTTCACGCCGAAGGTAATGGGGCCGATCTTCGTGGCGCGAAGTCCCAGCGCGAAGCCGACGACGCCCAGAAGCACCAGAAGTTTTCCCGGTTCGAGGAAGAGCCACCTGGGGCAGTACATCAGGAAGAAGCGGAGGGTGCGCCAGCCGTCACGGAAAGTGCGCAGGTGCGGCGGATGGGCTTTTCGACCGTCGGGGTGGAGGGTGATGGGGACCTCGGCCATCCTCGCGCCGTGCCGGGCCGACTTGATGATCATCTCTGTGGCGAATTCCATTCCGGTGCAGCGCTGGTTGAGGCGTGCGTGCCAGTCGCGGCAGAAGCCGCGCATGCCGCAGTAGACATCGCTGACCGGCGCGTGGAACCACCAGCGGACGAGCATGGAGAACATGGGGTTGCCCCACCAGCGGTGGAGCAGAGGCATGGCGCCGGGCATCACGGTTCCCCCGCCGCGCGGGAGGCGGCAGCCCTGGACGAGGTCGTAGCCTTGCCTGAGCTTGTGGATGAACTTTGGGACTTCGCGGAAGTTGTAGCTGTCATCGGCGTCGCCCATGATGACGTAGCGTCCGCGGGCCGCGGCGATGCCGCCCATCAGCGCGCTGCCGTAGCCCTTGGTCCGGACGTCGACGACGCGGACCCCGAATTTTCGGGCGATCGCCTGGGAGCCGTCGGTGCTGCCGTTGTCGGCGACGATGATCTCACCTTCGATGCCGCCATCGCGGAGGGCATCGTGGGCCTTACTTAGACAGAGCGCGAGCGTGTCGGCCTCATTGAGGCAGGGCATGATGATGGAGAGTTCCGGTCCATCGGCGTAGAGGCGCAGCGAAGGCGCGGTAGCGGTTCCATCCCCCGCAGCCCAAGCCGTTGCAGCGACCAAGTTCTCCCACTGAGCGCGCGAATCACACACGACCGGGTACACGCCGGTCCATTCCACAGCGCTGCTTCCAAGGATCATCGGGCGGTAGAGATGCCCTTTTGGCCGACCTTGCCGCCGGCCGCGAAACGATCACTAGGGAATTACGTCACGGCGGAGCGGCGAGCAAACGGTTTCTTAGCGCGGCGCGAGCGCAACGGGCGCGGTGGCGTGGGAATGGGTAAGGCCTGTGGTCTTCGACGCGGAGAAGGTCGGCGGGGCGCGGTTCCCCTGATCTGAGGCACGTTTGACGGGCCAGGGCCGGAGCCATAGCTTTTCGTGGCAGAGGGCGGGTTAATGAATCGAGCGAGCAAGTCGATCGGGCTGGTGCTGGTCAGTTCGGCGGCCGTGCTGCTCGGCTTCCACGCGTGCGACTCCGACGGCTCGCAAGAGGCCGATAACGAATTCGCGCAGACGCAGCCCACCACGGGATCGACGAGCGGTCAACATCTCACATCCACCCACCGAGGTGTGCGCCGTCCCTGGTGGCACTGGGGGCGCAGCGACTCGCGCGGCTCAACGCCAAGCCGCTCGTGGACGGGGTCGGGCGGCGGCTGGTCGCGCTCGGGCAGTTCATCCGGATCGCAAGGCTCTCACTCTTCGCGCGGCGGCTTCGGCAGCAGCGGTCATTCGGCGGGGGCATGAGCATGCGACGCATCGCCACGACCGCGCGGGAGAACTGGCAGCAGAAGGTGGAGTCGCAGGGGTTTTACTTCCACTCCCTGGAGGATGCGCCGTACTGGGACGAGAGCGTCTACTACCAGTTCACGTCGCAGGAGGTCGACTTGCTGGAGAAGGCGACGTATGCGCTGGATGGGATGTGCCTGCAGGCGGTGCAGCATGTGATCGACCGCAACCTCTTTCGGCGCTTCGGCATCCCGCCGGAGTTTGTCGGCTACCTCGTCGACAGCTGGGAACACGACGAGATCAGCGTTTATGGCCGCTTCGATCTCGCGTACGACGGCCGGAACCCGCCGAAGATGCTGGAGTACAACGCGGACACTCCAACCTCGGTGCTCGAGGCAGCGGCGATCCAGTGGTTCTGGTTCAAGGACACGCAGCCGACTCTCGACCAGTTCAACAGCATCCACGAACGACTTATCGAAGCCTGGCGGGCGGTCGCGGCGCAGACGCAGGGGACCTGGTACTTCACGTGCCTGCGCGGCAACCTCGAAGACTACATGACGACCAATTACCTGCGCGACACGGCGATGCAGGCCGGAATCGTGACCGAATACATCGACATTGAATTGCTGGGCTGGAACTATGACCGCCGCGTGTTTGTCGATACGGAAGAGCGGCCGATCGGCAACTGCTTCAAGCTGTATCCATGGGAATGGCTGTTGCGGGAGCAGTATTCGCCGCATCTGAGCGAGGTGCGAATGAAGTGGATGGAGCCGGCGTGGAAGATGATTCTGAGCAACAAGGCGATCCTGCCGACGTTGTACGAATTGTTTCCGCAGAGCCCTTACCTGCTCGAAGCATCGTTCACGCCGCTGGAAGGCGCGTACGTGCGCAAGCCGATCCTGGGGCGCGAGGGGGCGAACATTCAGGGGGTGTCGGAGGGCCGGATCGTGCGCGAAACCGATGGCCCCTACCCCGGCCCCTACGTCTATCAACGGATGCACGCGCTTGCGAACTTCGACGGCAACTATCCGGTGATCGGCTCATGGATGGTGAACGGGTATGCGTGCGGCATTGGCATCCGCGAGGACGAGACGCCGATCACTTCGAACACGAGCCGCTTCGTCCCGCATGTTTTCACACACTGAGGCAAGGAAAGGAACTTATGCATTGGCCCGTAGAAACCTTCGCGGAGGCAATCATTGCTGTGCTGGTTTTCGGCCTGCTCGGCATCGGGTTGATCGTTTTCGGCTTCAAGTTTTTCGACTGGCTGCTGCCGAAAGTGGATTTCCAGATGGAGTTGGCCGAAAAGCAGAACGTCGCGGTGGCGATCGTGCTCTCGGCGGTGATCCTCGCGGTCAGCGCGGTAATCATCGCGGCGATGCTCGCTTGAATCCGTGCTAATTTGCTACGCGTAACCGCCGATGATTGCCACGGCCTGTATTGAAAACTCCTGCCGTATGGACGTCTGAGCCTTGACCATCTTGTATGCCTGCGGTTAGGTTCGGAGTCCATGCTCGACGCATGGGAAGGAGGTTCCCATGGGGGCAGCAATTCTGAATGAAGAGGTCGCCGCCAGCCGGTGGCCCGTTCTTAGGCCTGTCGCCCCCGAACTCGGAGGTCGCCCGATCGCGCTGAATCGCCCGGTCTGCGTGGTGGGTGCGCGCTCGGTCGTCCATCTGCGACTGTCGTCGGCGGAAGTGAGCCGTTATCACGCGCTGATCGTGAATGATGAAGACGGCGTCTACATTCGGGACCTCGCCAGCCGCAATCACGTTTACGTCAATGGCACGACGGTGCGCGAGGTGGGGCTCTCGCAGGCCGACCTGCTTCGCATCGGACCGTACACCTTCAGTTGTTACGCCGGCTTTAAGAACAGCGACAGCGCGCGCAAGAACGGCAGCAACCGCGAGCAGGCCGCGCCCCGGAACGGAGCGGGCGCCGCCGCACATCTGCAGGTTGGTGCAACCGGCGAGGCGATCCCGATCCAGGGGCGGACGCTGCTCATCGGGCGCCGCTCGGACTGCGACATCGTGCTCAAAGAGGAAGGAGTAGACCCGGTTCACGCCGTCGTATTCGAATTGAAAGGCAAGCGTTTTGTTCGCGACTTGAATTCATCCGGCGGGACGCAGGTGGCGGACGAACGGATCCACGAGCGCGAGCTTCGCCCCGGCGATACGATTCGCATCGGCGAGACCGAGATCCTGTACGGCGCACCGGTCGCGAAGTCCGAGCCGGAGTTAGTCCCGGTAGACGTGGAGCTGCCGGAGCCGGCAGAAGATCTGCAGCCTGTCAGCGAGTCGATCGCGATCGAGACCAGACCCCAATCGGTGGGTGAAGGAAGCGAGGCGCAGGCGCCAGCCGATCACGCGGCAGCAGAAATTGATGAGAAGGTCCCGGAACCTGAATCAGCTATCGGCAATGAACAGCCGCCGGGCGGCGAAGTGCTCGCGCCCGAAGGAGAACCCTTCGCGCCCGAGCCGATGGCGGCGATGACGGAAGAGACTGCGAAACATGAGCAGCCTGTTGAAGCTCACGCCCCGCCGGTTACAGAGACCCCGGCCGTGTCGAGGACGGATAACACGGGTGACGACGAGGAGGCGACGAACATCCCGGATGCTTCCGATCTTGGCGTCAGCTATGAGTATGCGATCTTCGCGCCTGAGGCTCCGGATCAGGATGCGCCTTACACTGTGGACGCGGCTCTACTGAGCGGGCGGCGCGACCCTGAAGGGGAGCCTGAGGTTCCAGGCAATGCCGAGCCGTCGGCAGCAACAGAGCGGCAGCCCGCGGCGGCGAAGGAGCTGGCGGAGATTGAGATTCCGCCTTTCCCTGCCGGCAGTGACCCAGCGACGGTCTCAGAGAAACCGGAGTCGCCGAAGAGGCTCCGGCTCCAGGCGCCGTTGAATCTGGAGCTCCTGGAATCGGCGCCGGCGGCCGGTTCAATTTACGATTCGGAAATCGTCCGCGACTACGAGATCATCGCGCCGCGCCCCGCATGGGAGGAAGAGGCGCCGGCCGCAAAGCCAAAACGTGAGCCCGGCTCCAAGCGCCACAATCCAGAGCCTTCGCCGCCAACGGCCCCCGGGACAGCGGTCGAGATTGTCGTCAAGCAGCGGAGAGAGCGCCGCCGTGTCACGCGATTGATCGGTGAGATCTCCCGTAAGGCCTTCGACCTCAAGTCGGTCTGGCGCGGCCTCCATGGCCGCCCGCGCTGAGCGCTGTTAATCCCGGTTGAAGCTACTCGTCGAGCACACCAAACGGCAGGTCTGCCCGCATTGGCGCTGGCCGCTCGCAGCGCGCGGTCGGCGTGAACGCTTTTCCGTCGCGCGCCGAATCGAGGAAGCCGATCATCGCGTCGAGCACCGCGAACGCCTGCTCGCCGTTGGCGCGGTGCTTACGGCCTGACTTGATCGCCTGGGCCATGTCGGCAAGTCCGATGGAGCGGCCATACCCTGTCACGAATTGAAACGGGACGTCTTTCCACTCCTGGTCGGCCGCCAGGCGAACGGAGACGGGGGAATCGAAGTTGTTCGGGTCCGGCACCTTCATCGTGCCTTCGGTGCCGTAGACCGTGATGGGCTGCTTGTGATCGTAGGTGGCGTGGTGCGTCGCGTAGGTGGTGACGATCGTGCCGGCCGCGCCGTTCTCATACTCGATGGTGCCGCAGACAAAGTCTGGTGTTTCGATGTTGAATGCTTTCCCCTTCTTCGGCCCGCTGCCGATCACGCGCTGCGGCCTGGCGAAGCTCGTCGTGCCGGTGAGCCGCTTGATGGGCCCGAACAGGTTGTTGAACGCAGTCAGGTAGTAAGGCCCCATGTCGAGCATCGGACCGCCGCCTTTCTCGAAGAGGAACTCAGGGCTCGGGTGCCATCCTTCGGGGCCGGGGCTCATCATGAAGGCGGTGAAGGCGATGGGCTTGCCGATCGCGCCGTCTTCGATCAGCTTGCGCGCCGTCTGCAGGCCGGCGCCCATGAAGGTATCAGGGGCGCAACCGACGCGCAGGTTCTTTCGCCTGCCGGTCTCGATCACCTTCCGTCCGTCTTCGCGGTCAATGCCCAGCGGCTTTTCCGAATAGGCGTGCTTGCCCGCCTCCAGCGCTCGAAGGGCGATTTCCGTGTGGGCTTTGGGAATGGTGAGGTTCAAGACGATGTCGACGGAGGGGTCCTTCACCAGGTCGTCGACTGACAATACCCGGGGTACTTCGAACTCCTCGGCCTTCGCCTCGGCGACCTCCCGCACCAAATCGGCGCAGGCCACTATCTCAACAACCGGAAACTTCTTTGCCATGCCGAGGTAGGCACTGCTTATATTTCCGCAACCGACGACGCCGACGCGCACCGAATCTGCCATGCGCGCCATACTAGTAGGGGTTGCATGGGTTGCAACGCCCTGCCGGCGCGCTACGGCGAGCGTAATGACCCACCGTCCGCGCCGCGCAACCCCCACGTCATCAGCCGCTTGCGGATCTCGATTCGGTCGCCGCCGAAGGTTCGAATACGAGTCCTTCCGTTCGTTCGTCAGTTGTAAATGCCATCCTCCCGCCTACAATGACATGACTTATTGGGCCGGCATGTGAAGTACTTTGCCGGTCGCGGGGCCGGGCCCAGCGGATGGCCGGTTCCGTGAGGCTGATCTGACGTGCAATCTCGCGGACGATTTGTTTCGGCCCGCGGGGGATTGACCTGAACGTGGTTTCCAACGGAGCCTTCCCTTCCTGGACATTGATGCTGGCCTGCACGGCGGCTTTGCTGCCGGTGCTGGCTTTGCGGATCATGTCCCGGCGGACGATGTCCTGGACGCGTAAGCTTGATCGGCGGCTGTCGTTGTCGCCGATCGCGGTCGCCTTGTTGCGACCACCTCGGCTCGCGACCCGGGCATGCGCGGGCATGCGCTTAGCCGAGTGCCCGGTAACCTCTTCGTTACCGCTCGAGGCCCCGCCCACTTTCCCCTCGCGACGTCCCGATCTATCGCCTGGAAGTCGCTTCCAACGATAGAGGGGGCATTGCGCCTCGACGTCAGCCTCCCCGAATCCGCGTGTGTTTACTCGCCGGCCTTGCGGCCCTGACCGCGCCACTCGCGTGCGCGCCGGACCGGACGGCCGCAGCGGAGAAAGAAGGGGACCTCGCCATGTCCTACGTGCTCGGTGTGCTGATTGGGCTCGCGCTGGGGGGTGCCGCGGTCTTCGCCTATCTCCATCTGGCTGCCCGCAATGCCGTCGCCCGCGCACGGGCGGAGTCTGAGCAGTTGCGGGAGAACATCACCAAGGAGGCCCAGAACAAGGCGAAAGAGATCGAGCTTGCCAGCCGGCAGGAGCAGTTCAAGCTCAAGGAACAGTTTGAGAAGGAGAATGAAAGCGCCCGTCGCAAGCTCGACGAGCACGAGGCGCGCCTGAGCAAGCGTGAGGACACGCTGGACCGAAAGCTCGACACGCTCTCGGTGAAGGAAAAGACCCTCGAGGAAACAGAGCGCAAGGTCGTCCAGCGCGAACGTCTTGTCACGACCAAGGACGAGCAGCTCACGGAGGTGCTCAAGGAACAGCGCGAGCGTCTCCTGCAGCTTTCGGGGATGTCGCCTGAGGCTGCGAAGGAGCTATTGCTCACCCGGATTGAAAACGAGTGCCGACAGGAAGCGGGCGCTCTCATACAGCGAATTACCGAGCAGGCCCAGGACGAGGCGAAAGAGAAGAGTCGGCAGATCATTCTGCAGGCGATCCAACGCTATGCCGCCGAGCAGACCAGCGATCACACGGTGAGCACGGTGACCATCCCGAGCGACGACATGAAAGGCCGCGTCATTGGGCGCGAGGGCCGCAACATTCGCAGCTTCGAGAAGACGACCGGCGTTGACGTGATCATCGATGACACCCCGGGCGTGGTGGTCGTGAGCTGCTTCGATCCGGTTCGGCGCGAGGTCGCCCGCATTTCGCTGGAGCGCCTGGTGCAGGACGGCCGGATTCATCCCGCGCGAATCGAAGAAGTGGTTGCCGCCACCAGCAAGGAGATGGAGGAAGAGCTGATCAAGATCGGCAAGGACGCCGTCCAGGAAGCGCAGCTTCCGAACCTGCCGAAGGCCATCATCCCGATGCTCGGCCGGCTCGGCTACCGCACCAGCTATGGACAGAACGTCCTTCGGCACAGTCTCGAAGTGGCGTACTTGGCGCAGGTGATGGCGGATGAGCTTGGGCTCGACGGCGCTCTCGCCCGCCGCTGCGGATTGCTGCACGACATCGGCAAGGCGATGGATCATGAAGTTGAGGGCGGGCACCCGCAAATCGGGATGGAGTTCCTCCGGCGGTTCAACGAGTCGGAGGCCGTATTGAACGCGGCACTCGCGCACCACGGCGACGCTCCGCCGACCACTCCCTACACCCCGCTGATCATGGCCGCCGACGCCATCAGCGCCAGCCGGCCGGGCGCGCGGCGCGAGAGCCTCGAACGTTACGTGAAGCGTCTGCGCGATCTGGAAGAACTCGCCACCGGCTTCGATGGCGTCCGCCAGGCGTATGCCATCCAGGCCGGTCGCGAAGTACGGGTTATCGTCGATGCGAAAATGGTCGACGACAAGATCAGCGCCAAGATCGCCCGTGACATCGCCAAGAAGATCGAGTCGGAGATGACCTATCCGGGCGAGATCAAGGTGACCGTGATGCGCGAAGTCAGAAGCGTCGAGTACGCGAGATAGTCCTTCCAAGGCGCGAAGTGAGCGACATCTGCAGGCGTCACTGCTGCACCTTGGCCGATCTCCAAGGCCGCAGAATCAGCAATGTCTGTGGGTTCATTGTTGCAAGCCGACTCGCTTACAATCGGTTCATGCTGAACGTCCGTCGCCATCCTTCAACGCTGCGCGCGGATATTCGCTTGGTCTGGATCTACCTGACCCGCGCGTTGCAACTGCGGTGTCCCGAGTGCGGAATCTGGCCCGTCTTTGTTCCGTGGTGGCGCACCCGCAGCCTTGATGACTGGTTCACGCCGCTCGACGGCTGCCCGCGTTGCGGCTACGCCTACCGGCGCGAGGACGGCTACTTCCTGTTAGCCACCTGGGGCATCCACTATTTCACCGTCACCGGCTTGGCGCTGGCGATTGCACTGTTGGTGGATTGGCTGTGGAAGGTGGACTTATGGGTGCTGATCGTGGCTGTGTGGGTCCCGACCCTGCTCTTCGGCTTCCTCTTCGCCCGCCACGCCAAGAGCATCTACATGGCGATCGACCACTTCTTCGACTCGCACGTCACACTTCCGCCCGATTCTCCGGCGCATGACGATTCCGATCGCCGGGATTGAATCACGCTGCGATCCGCTTCCGTGACTCCTGGTGCTGTCAAAAGGATCGCAATGAATGGGTGTACAGCGCAAGTGCGTTGTCACCCCCTGCCGGGGCGTTGGGGGGGGCAACGCCGGCAGCCAGCCTCGACCGCGGTACACCCTTTGCTTGAAACAGACCGGGCGGCTGTGGCGGCTATGTCTTCTTTTGGAGGTTTTATGGCGACACTTGCGATGGCACTTCCCCTTGCTGCGGCCGGCTGGGCCTTTATGGTCTGGCTTTTCGGCGGCGGACTCGGTCTGGCAATTCTCGTCTTTATCGTTTTGAAGGTGCTCGGTAAATAAGCTTCGCGGCGGTTTCAACTCAAGCGCCGTGGCGTGTGGACGCCCGCGGGTTGGTCGTAGCACCCGGCTTCATGCGCGTACCAGGCTTGAGTGCGCCGCCGGGCTGCGTCGTAGGATTGTCGCGACGTTTCTTCGCCGATTGCTGCTCGCGCGCGAAGGATTGCTCGATGGCTTTGGCTTCGTCAGGAGTTTTCTTTCGGCCGTGGTCGGTCAACTCATCGTAAATGTCGCCGAGGCCCTGCGTCGGATCCGCGGTCTCCTTCAAGTATGAAGCGCAGACCTGTTCGGTGTGACCGGCGATTTGCTTCTTCATCGCCTCATTGTCATCGCCCTTCACAGTGAACGTGATCCCGTCGATCTTCTTTGCCGCGGCCTCGGCGGCGCGCTCCGCCCTCTCGTTATAGACGCGCTCCGCGATCAGCCGGTGGCCTTCCTCGTGCGCCTTCAACTTTTCCGGCGCGCCCTCTGGCAGCCAGATGGTGACGGTGAGCTGCAGCTCGACCTGCACCGACGTGATGGTTGCCTTCGCTTCGTCGGGCTTGGAGCGGCTCGTCGTGACTCGAAACGCCGCGTTGCTGGCGCAGGCGAAATAGAACTCGGTCAGCGCAGCTTCACCCGGCTGCGGCGGCGGCATCTCCTTGGGCGGGCGGGCCGGGTTGAATGTCCGCCGCGCCACCTTCACTTCGCCCTTCTGCACCCTCACCGTCGCCAGCGCTGGCATTGCGGTGATCAGCAGCACCATCAGCGCCATCAGCTTTGGCATGCGGACTTCCCTTCGCGCCAGTCGGTTCGGATACGTTTCATGCCGCCTGCTTGGCAGGTCCCGGCGGAGTGAAGGTTTGGGGCCTGGCGCGATTCGTCCCGCGCCCGAAGGCGGCGAAGCGGGCGCTATTGCTGACGACGAACACGCTGCCGAGATTGTGCACCAGCGCGCCAAGCATCGGCGTCAGGATGCCGAGGGAGGCAAGACCCAATGCAGTGAGGTTGAGCAACAGGCCGAGCGTCAGATTGACTTTGATCGTGGTGCGGACCCCGCGGGCGAGGGCGAACAGCGTGGCGAGCAATTCGATGCGATCGTTCAGCAGCACGACGTCGGCCGTCTCCAGCGCCAGATCGGTGCCGGTCCCGCCCATTGCGATGCCAACATCCGCGACGGCCAGCGCCGGCGCGTCATTCATGCCGTCACCGACGAAGGCGACGACGTGCCCGTCCTTTCGCAGCGCTTTCACCTGGCGCGCCTTGTCGGCCGGCATCAAGCCGGCGAAGGACTGGTCGAGGCGCAACTGCTCGGCGACCAGATCGACCGCCCCGCGGTGATCGCCGCTCAGGACCGCGAGGTGATTCAGCCCGGTCGCGCGCAGTTCTTCCACAACGCCCTCGGCGGCGCTGCGGAGGCTGTCGCGCAGGAGAATGAGCCCCGCGTACTTACCCGCCACTTCGACCGCGACGACGCTATAGCGCTGGATCGGTCGAATCATCGTGCCAGGAACGGCGCATGCGTTGCGGATCTGCTGAGCGATGAACTCGGGCCGGCCGACCACAACGGGGTGACCGTCGACACGTCCGGTGATGCCGATGCCGGGGATCTCCTTCACTTCGTCGGCGGGCGTCACCACGACACCTTCGCTCTTCGCATGGTCGATGACCGCGCGGGCGAAAGGATGGGTGGAGTGGTATTCGACCGACGCCGCCAGGGCGAGGAGGCGGTGTTTGTTGGTTGGCAAAGCCGCAAGCGGCAAAGTGCCGAGCGATTCGATCGGGGCGCCGTCACTCTCCAGCCTGAGGATGGAATGTTCCATCGCGGGGCACAGGCCGCGCACGTGCTGGATGGCGGCGAGATCGCCGGCGGGGACGACTGCGGCTACATGGTGCTGGCCGCTGGTGAGCGTGCCGGTTTTGTCGAAGATGATGGTGTCTACTTCGCTGGCGCGCTCGAGGACCCGGCCACTCTTGATCAGGATGCCGAGCCGGGCGGCCCGTCCCATGGCGGCGATGATCGCGGTTGGCGTTGCCAAAACGAGCGCGCAGGGGCAACCGACGATGAGGACCGCGATCGCCCGCTGCCAGGTGCGCTCGGCGCCGATAGCGACGGAGACCGACCACGCCAGCAGCGCGATGATGAGGATCGTGGGCGTGTAGTAGCGGGCCCACCGGTCGGCGATCCGCATGGCCGGCGCCTGGTAATGTTCCGCGTCCTGCACGATCTGGATGATTTGACCGACAGCGGAGTCGGCGCCGGTCCGGAGGACGCGCACAGTCGCCGAGCCGTCAAGCGCGAGTGTGCCGGCGAAGACGGTTTCACCGCCCTTTCGGTAAACAGGAACGGACTCGCCGGTGACGGCGGACTGGTCGAAGTTGCCGCCGCCGCTCTCGATGACACCGTCGGCCGGGACGCGCGCGCCGCTGCGAATGAGAACGCGCTGCTGCGGTTTGAGCTGGTCCGCTGGAATCATCTGTTCTGAGCCATCGGCGCCGAGGACAACCGCTTCCTGGGGCGCCAGGCGAAGGAGTTGCTCGATGGCACGCCGGGCCTTCAGGCTCGCGCGCTGCTCGAAAAGCGAGCCAAGAACCATGAGCAGCGCGACCACGTCGGCCTCGAAGACGTATCCACCGGCGCAACTCGCGACCAGCGCGAGCGCGACCAGTTCGTCTACGTTGGTGTGCCCGTGAAAGAGGCCGCGCAGGGCGCTATAGACGATGGGACCGCCGAGGAGGAGCACGCCGATTCCGTAGAGGGGCTGGTAGACAAGGGGACGTGCATTGAGCAGGTATTGGGCGACCAGCCCGGCAACGAGCGTGACAAGGGTGAGCGCGACGGCGGTGAGCTGTCGCCGGTCAAGCAGGTGCTGCGCCGCATGCTCGCCTTCGCCAAATCGTCCAAGCATGATTTCCTCAGGGCCGCGGTGAAGCGTTCGATTATAGCCCCAAGGCGCCGGGAGGGACTAATCGGGGGCTGCGACGCTCGTTGCTGGATGATGGGCCCGGGACGCGCAATAATCAAAAGACGATCGGTCACGCTCCTGGAGAAGTTTATGAACAGCGCCTTGAAGCCCGTCTGGGGCATCCTGGTGATTCTCGTCGCGGTGATTGGTTTCCAAGCGGCGACGAAATTTTTCGCGCCGAAGGAGATCATTCCCTGGCGCACCGATTTCGACGCCGCGAGCGCGGAGGCGCGAGCGAGTGGTAAGCCGTTGTTCGCCTACTTCACCGCCGAGTGGTGTGGGCCATGCCAGGGTTTGAAGCGCACGACGTGGGCCGACAAGAGCGTCAACGCCGCGTTGGCGAACTATGTGCCGGTGAAGGTGGACGTGGATCGGTATCAGAGTCTGGCCGCGCGCTACCAGACGACCGGCATTCCGCGGTTCATCATCATGGACGCGGACGGGACAGTAAAAAAGGCGTCGGAGCCGGAGGCAATGGAACCGGAGAGGTTATTGGCGTGGTTGAAGAGTTGAACTCATTGAGTGCGAAGAAGCGTTGCGGCTTCACCGCGATTGTCGTTCGTTTCACGCTGGATAAGATGCTGAAATGACGATCGAGCGCTTAACGGCTCTGCACGAAGCGCGGCCTTTCAAGCCGTTTACGATTCACCTTGCAGACGGGAGGGCAATAAGAGTCCCCCACCCCGAGTTTCTCGCCCGGACCCGCAGCGGTCGCACGGTTGTCGTCGTGGAGCCGAATGATGCGGCGCACCACATCGACCTGCTGCTGGTTACGGAACTCCAGACTGGCAACGGCTCACGCCGCCGCGGCGGACGCTCCAGACGTTGAATCGGCGGGAACCCTTCCCGCGAAATGAAGTCGACGGAGTTCCCCTACCGCGTGTTGCTCCCCATTGGCGTAAGCACATTCTGCCGCCCGCGGTTGATGCTGAGCTGCACGAGCGGCTCCTCGGGGCAGCGGGCGGCGAATTCATCGTAGAACTTGTTGATGAAGGTGCGCGTCGCCCAGGCGGTGCCGTCGGCCAGGCCGCAGATCGTCGTGCCGGGCATGATCCCCATCGTCTTTTCCAATTCGAGCAGCATCTCCAGATCGCTGGCGCGGCCCATTCCATCCATGATGCGGTTGAGCATCTTGGCCATCCACCCGGCGCCCTCGCGGCAGGGCGTGCATTGGCCGCATGATTCATGCGCGTAGAAGCGCACGCAGTTGCGCAGGGCGGCGACCATATCCGTGTGCTCATTCATGACGATCATGCCGGCGGTGCCCAGGCCGAGGCAGCCGCCGCGGAAGCGGACGTCGTCGAAGTCGAGCTTGATGTCGAGCTGATCGGCGCCGAGCACGCCCATGCTGATTCCGCCGCAGATGCAGGCCTTGTAGGCGCCGCCTTTCATTCCACCGGCGAGCTGATTGATCGCGAAATCGAGCGTGATGCCGAGCTCCTGCTCGTACACGCCGGGCTTGTTCACATGCCCGCTGATGCCGAAGAGCTTGGGCCCGGGCGAGGACTTGGTTCCCATCGTCTTGAACCAGTCGGCCCCTCTTTCGATGACCGGCGGAACCAGCGCCAGCGTCTCGACGTTATTGATCACCGTAGGACGGGCAAAAGCACCGGCGATCGCAGGGAACGGCGGCTTGTTTCGCGGCCAGCCGCGCTTGCCTTCCAGGCTCTCCAAAAGGCCGGTCTCTTCGCCGCAGATGTATGCCCCGGCGCCGCGGTGCAGGTAGCATTCCAGCTTGTAGCTGCTGCCGAGCATTCCCTGGCCGCCGAAGATGCGGTTGTCGTAGGCTTCCTTGATGGCGCGCTCGAGTACCTTCGCCTGGCGGTGGTATTCGCCGCGGATGTAGATGTAGGCAACGTCGCATTGCGTGGCGCGGCAGGCGATCGCAATGCCTTCCAACATCTGGTGCGGATCGTGGTCGATCAGGTAGCGGTCCTTGAAGGTGCCGGGCTCGGACTCATCGGCGTTGACCGCCATGTAGTGTGGGCCCTTCTTTTCCTTGGGGATGAAGGACCACTTCTGCCCAGCCGAGAAGCCCGCCCCGCCGCGACCGCGCAGGCCCGAGTCGGTTACCAGTTTGACGATCTCCTCGGGTTTCATCTCCATCGCCTTGCGCAGCGCGGCGTATCCGCCGGTGGCGACGAACTCGTCATACCAGACGACGTGGCGCTTGGAGGGATCCTGCGGGATTCGCTTGGTGAGGACGGGTTCGGTGAAAGCCATGGTGTTGAATCGTCAGGGTTTGTTATGCAGCGTGGGCTGTCGGGTCTTCGGGTCGACGAGCACCTCGTCGATGGTCGTGCGCCGGAGTTTAACGCCCGGCTGCTGCGGGTGCTCGGCTTCTTCGATCTTACCGTCTCGATAGATCACCTTCGAGGCCGCGGGGTCGCTGCGGACGGCGCGCCGGACATAACCGACCTGGCGTCCGAGCCAGCCTAAGAATCCGCTGCCTGGAAGTTTGCTGGGCATTGAAAGTTAGAAAACGCGGCCCTCATATGCGCCGCTAAACGTCAGAGTGTTTGAAGTCGTCCGGTTGGACTTCGAATTCCCTCGCTGCCTGGTTCAGGGCATCCTCCCGGGTGGGATGCCAGGTGTCGCCGACAAAGCCTCCATTGGCGTCCATGCGGTACAGGACCCAGTTGCCGGAATGCTCCTGAATCACGAGCCGATGGACAAGCTCGGAGCGCGGCCGCAGGCCCCTCGCGGAGCCGAGGTTCAGGGCGGCGTGCGGCAGGCAGTCGTGGCTCGCCGGCATGGGCTTGGTCAGTTGGAGCGACAGCTTCTGGGACATCTTGCAACTCATCGGGATCGCGCCGTCACTCCGCGCCCTCGTTGACCGGCAATCCCGTGGCGTCGACGGTGCGCGTCGCGGGATCGTACAGGTCGATGAATCGCTTGACGTCGTCGGTCGTCCGGCTGCTGTGGCCGAACGCCTGGATCGCGTTCTTCGCGCGCTGCTTGTCGAAGTTCAAGATGGACATCTGATAGGCCGCCACCATCATGCCGGTCCTTCGCACGCCCTGCGCGCAATGGATGAGAACCGGCTGACGATCACGGTTCTCAGCCATCCGCAGGAAGCGCTGGACGTCGCTGCTCGTGGGCCAGCCACCCAGGCGCACCGGGATTCTTTCCAGGAAGATGCCGCTGGTCTGCAGATAATCGAGCTCACCCTTTAACTGCGGCTTGCGCGGGTCGGCCGCCTCCCGATCATCCACGAGGCAAACCACGCTCTTGACCCTTCCCTTTCTCAGCGCTGTCTTGAATTCCGTGAGCGAGCGATTGCCGTCGCGGTACAGAACGCCGGCCTGGACGATCTGGAGGTGATAGGTCTGGAAGTAGGCGTGCCAGGCCCAGTAGGCGCCGGCCGCGACGACACCGATGAGAAGGACGATGGGAAGAAGACGGGCGCTGCGGGCCGCAGCGCCGGGAGCCCCGGGCCGAACGTTCGGGTGTGAAGAGGAACCGGAAAGCTGTGGCGTGGTGGACATCGTGCGCCAAGAGAGATGTCAGTTGCGGGTGCCGTGCGGGTCGAGGCCATGCTGCTCGGGCACCTGCCCCGCCACACTCGTCGCCTCGGTCTCACTGTCGGCCCAGGTGATGCTTGGGTCTTTGTAATCGTGCGGATCGGAGGGGAGCGACGCGATCAGCTGATCGATCGCCTGCGTCGTCACGTTCTCGTGAAGCACTTCGTTGCACAAGACGGCCGGCGCGGTGCCGCAGGAGCCGAGGCATTCGAGCTCGATCAGAGTGAAGCGTGCATCCGCGGTGGTTTCACCGGGCTCGATGCCGAGCTTTGCCTGCAGGTGATCGGTGATCGCGCGCGAGCCGCAGATCTCGCAGGCGAGCGAGCGGCAAACCTGCAGGAGGAATTTTCCCTTGGGCTTGAGCCAGTACTCCTCGTAGAAGCTGGCGGTATCGAGGACCTCAGCCGGCGCGAGCCCAAGAAAGGCCCCCACCTCTTCCATCGCCTGCACCGGGATCCAGCCATACGCGTGCTGAATGATGTGCAGCGCCGGAAGCAGGACCGCGCGCCGGGTCGGATAGCGCGGGAAATACTTGTTGGCGATGTCGATCTTCAGGTCGTCCGTCAGGTATGGCTCCGCGCGCCTCTCGACGATCGCGGTGCGACGGTTTTCGCTTATCCAGGGCATAGGGGATTTTCGATTTTGGATTTTCGAGTTTCGATTGATGGAATCGCCAAGGCGACGGTGTTTACCTGCGTCCTCGGGCTTTCGTTCGGTCGTGGCCGTTTCTGTGTTTGAGACTGGTGACCAGCAACAAATCAGCTACCTCGTATGCGCCGCCGCTCCACACGGCGAAGGTGCGCTCATTCGGCTTATACGCCATCATCTCGGGATGATCGACAGCGATCCGTCGCCCATCAGCAAGATGAATGATGAACGGTTGAAACGGTTTGGCCTGGTGGAACCGCCGGAGTTGTTCGGTGGTCATCGCGTCTCCACTGTAGCGGCAAGCTTCATTCTAACGCGAGTCTCTCCACGCATGCCCCCTACCGATCCAGCTCCGCGGCGATGACGTTGATGCTGCCGAGGACGGCGACGACGTCGCTGATGGTGTGGCCTTCAATGAGCTTGGGGAAGATCTGGTAGTTGATATACGACGGCGGGCGGGTGCGGACGCGCCAGGGGACGCTTTCGCCGGCACTGACCACGTAGTAGCCGAGCTCGCCGTTGGCGGATTCGATGCAGTTGTAAACCTCGCCCTTGCGGGCCTCGAAGCCGCGGTTGGTCATGATCAGCTCGAAGTGCTGAATAAGGCCTTCGATGCTGCTGTAAACCTGGTCCTTGGGGGGCAGCACCTCTTTTCCCTCCGGGCTCACGTTCACCGGCCCATCGGGTATGTTGTCGATGAGCTGGCGGATGATGTGGAGGCTTTGTCGCATTTCCTCCAATCGCACCAGATAGCGCGCATAAACATCTCCGGTGGTCATTACCGGCACCTTGAAGTCGACGGCCGCGGCGCCTTGCCCGTCCCAGTTGTCGGCGTAGCAAAGGTAAGGCTCGTCCTTGCGTATGTCGCGCTTCACGCCGGCTGAGCGGGCCATCGGCCCGGAGAGGCTCCAGGCGATCGCTTCGTCCCGCCCGATGGCGCCCACGCCGCGCGTCCGGTCCACGAAAATCCGGTTCTTGTTGAGCAGTTTCTCCACGTCCTCCATCGCGCGGGGCATCGCCTCGTTCACGAAGTCTTTGACCATCCGTTTGAAGACCGCTTCGTCGGGGAGATCCATGTTGAGCCCCCCCACCCGCGTCCAGCTCGTGTGAAATCTCTGGCCGGACATGTACTCGACGATGTCATAGATCTTTTCGCGCTCGTTGAAGCCATAGAGGAACGCAGTGAAGGCCCCCAGGTCCAATCCGGCCGCTCCGACGCAGAGCAGGTGCGATTGGATACGTCCCAGCTCGTTGGCCAGGGTGCGCAGGACCTTGCAGCGCGGCGTCAGATCGATGCCCATCAGCTTTTCGGCGGCCCCATGCCAGGCCAGCTCGTTGTAGATGGGCGCGGAGTAATCCATGCGATCGACGATGGTTACGTACTGGTTGTAATTGAGATGCTCGCCGAGCTTTTCGAACCCGCTGTGGAGGTAGCCGATGTGCGGCTGACAGCCGACCACCCGCTCGCCGTCGAGCTCGAGAACGAGTCGAAGCGTGGTGTGCGTAGCCGGATGCTGGGGGCCGAAATTCAGCGTCCAGCGGTTGTCCCCGTCACGCCCCCCATCGTTCATCTGGGGTGGAAGCATCTCGTTGGAGGCCTGGGAGAGGGTATAGGGCATCGATTTGGACCTTCGACCGCGGGCGAGCGTGTGGTTCTAACCTGGCTCTGCGAGCCGGGATTATAGGGATCACCCGCCAGGGGTCTAGCCGGTCTCGCTCGGAGTCCTCCTGAACGCTGGCAGTGGGTTGATCAGTATAAAACATTCGATCGCGGGAGATATCGTTCGTTTCGCGCTGGGTTGGAATATCCACTCGCCCGACGTTCCTCACCTTGCAATATGAGCCGGGGGCGATACATTCGCAATTGTTCCATGTGGAACGCCTTTGGGCAGGAAGCCAAACCATATCCGGCGGGAAAGGAGTCCCATGTCAAAGCTAGCGAAAACGAAGTCACGCCTCGGTCGGGGGTTGAGCAGCTTGATGTCTGTCTCTGAGCTTCCGGTCGAACGCGAGGTGGGGCCTGCGCCATCCATTGGAGAGATGCTGCCCGCCGAGACGGGCGATTCAACGGACGCCGGTGCGGACGGGGCGCTTGCGGGGGCGGCGCGGATCCTGGATGTACCTGTCGAGCAGATCGGGCCGAATCCCCACCAGCCCCGGCGCGCGATGGACGAAGCTTCCGTTGCGGAGCTCGCCGCGAGCCTGAAGGGGACGGGGCTGATCCAGCCGATTGTGGTCCGGCGTGTGGGTGACGCGTACCAGCTTATCGCCGGTGAGCGGCGCTGGCGGGCGGCGAAACTCGCGGGCCTGGCGACGGTGCCGGCGATCCTCCGCGAGGTGGATGCTTTCACCCAGGCGCAGATGGCCCTCGTCGAGAACATCCATCGGAAGGATTTGAACCCCGTCGATCGGGCCTCCGCCTATCGTGCGCTGATGCAACAGCTCGGGCTTACCCAGGCCGAGCTGGCGGGGCGACTGGGGGAAGACCGGAGCAGCATTGCGAATTACCTCCGCCTCCTCGATCTTGCCGAGCCGGTCCGGATGATGCTGGCGGAGGAGAGGATTTCGATGGGTCACGCGAAGCTCCTGGCTGGCGTGGCGGACGTCCTGGAGCAGGAGCGGCTGGCGAACCTGGTCCTCGCCCAAGGGCTGTCGGTGCGCAATCTGGAGAGGTTGGTGCAAGATGGACCAGGCGAGAACGCGACCAGAAGTTCCCCCGCCGTCTCCGCTCATATCCAGGACCTGGAGAAATCGTTGAGCCGGCAGCTTGGGCTTCGCGTCCAGGTGCGGTCATCCGGAAAGAAGGGTCAAGGCCGTCTCGTGTTTCATTACGCATCGCTCGATCAGTTCGACGAGCTGTTGGGGAAGCTCGGGGCAAGCACCGATTGAGGGTTGTGGAAAGCGATGTTTCCCACGACGTGCGCTTCGACGTGCACTCGAGAGTTCCACGTGGAACAACGCCAAGCCGGGAGGGCGTTGCAAGGGCAAGCAAGCGCCCGGCTGCACGCTCGGACTAAAATGAAGAGGGCATGCGTTTCGACGAGGACGTTGGAGGAAGAGGGCCTAATCTTTCCTTTCTCTTACGAAGAATCATTCATCTGACGGAATGCGAAGGGCAAGCGGAACACCTTTGGGGCAACGGGAAGGGCACTCAAAGGGCGCATGAGGGCCTCACGCGACGGGGCGACCCGCCCCTTTCGTTACGCCTCTCGGCGACGTTTTCCTAAGCAGCGCCTTCACCGCGAGTTGTGATCTCCCGAACAGAATGAATTTCGACAGGCAAGGCCAGGCATCGACAAGGGATGACGCCGACCTGGCTGCCGGGGGTGGATGCATACACTGCCTGATGGGACGGGGGGCGGGGCTTTAGATGGGGAAGGCGAACTCTTAGAATTCACCGACGATGGGTGAAGCGACGCAAAGCGCGGTGGACGTGGCCATCATCGGCGCGGGGCCTACGGGGCTGTTCGCGGCGTTCTACGCCGGGCTGCGGCAGATGTCGGTCAAGCTGATCGACTCGCTGGAAATCCTCGGCGGGCAGCTGACGACGCTCTATCCAGAGAAATACATCTATGATGTGGCCGGGTTCCCGCGCATCTTTTCCAAGGACCTGGCGGCGGGGCTGGTCGAGCAGGCGATGCAGTATCGGCCGACGGTCTGCCTGGGCGAGCAGGTCCAGGACCTGGGGTATGACCAGGGGAGCCGGATCTACCGGGTGCAGACATCGAAGGCCACGCACCCCGCCCGGGCGGTGCTGATCGCGGCGGGCGTCGGTGCCTTTCAACCCAAGACGCTGCCGCTCGCCAACGCCGGCTCGTACGAAGGACGCGGGCTGCACTATTTCGTGAAAGAGGTCGCGGGGTTTCGCGGGAAGAAGGTGCTCATCGTCGGGGGCGGCGACAGCGCCGTTGATTGGGCGAACATGCTGGCGCCGGTGGCGGGGCAACTCACGCTCATTCATCGCCGCGACCAGTTCCGGGCCCACGAGGACAGCGTCGAGAAGATGCGCCAGACGCCGGCCCGCATCAAGGTCTTCCACGAGCTGAAGAGCATCGAGGGCAATGGGAAGCTGGAGCGTGCCACAATCTATGACAACCGCAGCAAGGCCGAGGAAACCCTGCCGCTCGACGCGGTGCTGGTAAACATCGGGTTCGTCAATTCGATGGGGCCGATCAAGGAGTGGGGGCTGGCCCTCGAGGGCTCGGCGATCAAGGTTGACAGCATGATGCAGACGAGCCGGCCGGGCGTGTTCGGCGCGGGGGACATCGTCACCTATCCGGGGAAGCTGAAGCTCATCGCGACGGGCTTCGGCGAGGCGGCGATCGCCGTGAATTACGCGAAGCATTACCTGGATCCCTCGGCGAACATTTTTCCGGGGCACAGCTCCAACATGAAGAGGTAGGTTCGAACCCATTTCCGCGCCGCCGCCACCAGTAAGAATTCAACACAACAGCCGCAAGGCCCGAAGAAGCCGGCGGCGTCGCGGGCTGTTCGATTGGATCGTAGAACCCCTTAAATCAAGCCAATCGCGGATGTCAAAATCGAAACTCAGGACATGACTACGGCGGAGCTGGCGGGCCGGGTTGAGCACGCGGTGCTGCGGCCGGAGGCTTCCAGCGCGGAGGTGCACCGGGCGGGGGCGGAGGCGCTGGAGTGGGGCTTTGCCGCGGTGTGCGTGGCGCCCGTCTGGGCGGCGCGGATGGCGACGATGCTGAAAGGGAGCGGGGTGCGGGTTTGCACGGTGGTGAGTTTTCCACATGGAACCGCGAAGGCGACCGTCAAAGCGATTGAGGCGAGCAGCGCGGTGAAAGACGGGGCTGATGAAGTCGACGTGGTGGCACATCTCCCGCATCTGGTCAATGCGGATTTCGATTCTGCGCGGGCGGAGTTGCTCGAGATTGCGCGGGCCTCGCGGGCGGCCCGCCGCGATGTGGTCATCAAGGTCATCCTGGAGACGAGCTACCTGCTGACGCTGGGGTCGCAGCGTGGAGAGGCGGCGATCGCTACCGGCTGCCGGGCCGCGCGCGAGAGCGGCTGCGATTACGTGAAGACCAGCACCGGCTTCCATCCCGCCGGCGGAGCAAGCGTCGAAGCGGTTCGCCTGATGAAACAGCACGGTGAAGGACTCAAGATCAAGGCCGCGGGAGGCATCAAGGACCTGGCAACCGCGTTGAGAATGATCGAGGCGGGAGCGGACCGGCTTGGGATGAGCGCATCGGTGGCGGTGATGGAGGAACTGCGGAGCCAGCTTCACTCGAACAAGCAGCGCCCCTGACGCTTCGCACAACGCGGTTGATGAGGAGGCTTGCTGGTCCGCCAGATCGAGCAAAGTCCGCCGAAGCCCACCAAAGCCCACAAAAGCCCACAATGGCGCGCATCAAGAACGCGGTGCTGAAAGGTGGGGGATGAGTCAGGTGAGTGCGCTGTTGCAAATCCCAGATCGGAATTGAGAATCAGAAAGCCAAATGGGCATCTCCGTGGGCGCGAACGGCGTCGCGGGTTGCGACGTTGGTGCTGGGCATGATGCCGGAGGGTTTGGGTGAGAACGCGAGGGGTTCTCATGGTCTATCGATCGACACGGATGTGGCGTGCGATCGCACTGCTGATCGCAGTGTGCGCACTGCCCAGCGCAGGGTGCACGGCACAGGCACACGCGCGGTTCTTATCGGCGTCGCCCGGCGGGTCGAGTGCCTACCTCTTGCACCTGCCCGGGATCGCTGGCGAGCGGTGGCTCGACCAGGAGATGGTGCGGGGCGTGCGCGAGGGCGGCTTCGATGGGACGCTGGAGATCTACGACTGGACGCACAACGATCCGGGCGTGGGCGCGCTGCTCGCACAGGAGCGCAACCGGCGCGAATCGAAGAAGATCGCGGATTTGATTGAATCCCGATTCCGGGCCGACCCCTCGGCCAAAATCACGATCACCTGTCACAGCGGTGGGGCGGGGCTGGCGGTGTGGGCCCTGGAGCGCCTGCCGAACGACGTTCAGATCGACACGCTCTTTCTGCTATCGCCCGCGCTCTCGCAGCGCTACGACCTGTCCAAAGCGCTGGCGCACGTAACGAACAGGGCGTACGTCTTTACCAGCGTGAACGATGTAATCGTCCTGGGGATGGGGACGCGGCTGTTCGGCACGATCGACGGCGTCAAGGAAGAGGCGGCCGGAATGCGCGGCTTTCATCGCCCAGCCGGCGCGGATGCGGCACAATACAAGAAGCTCGCGCAGTTTCCGTACGACGAGCGCTGGGTGGATCTGGACAACATTGGCGATCATATCGGCAACATGTCAAAGGCATTCGCCAAAGGCGTGGTGGCGCCGCTGGCAACCGGGAAGAAGCCGTCCCTGATGCCGCGGGAGCTGCGCGCTTCGACCCGCCCCGCAACGGAGCCGGCCCGGTCATGAGGCGCAGCAGCGATGCAAGCCGGCCCGCACTCGGCCCGGCGCCGGCTGATGCGCATCCCCACCAGGCTTGGCCGATCTGGCGTAAGCTCTTCGCTTACCTTGTGCTGGCAGCGATGGCGTCGGCCGCAATCTGGTTCGTAGACCGAAGAGCGCATTATCCAAGGGCGGAGCGGCCGCGCATGGTTCGTTAGCGCGCCACAACTGGCGCGTTCCCGGAATCACGTCTCAATCTGATTTGCACCGCGCGGCCCGCGATTGCGAGTCACCACGAGACACAGCAGAGCGATCGCGCCGTGCGTGGCGATGCAGGGGAGGATGGAGGGCGGTACCGCGAACGAGACATCCTGCCCAAGGTTTGTGAGGTAGCGGTAAGCGAGCGTCCGCTCGGTCCAGACGGGGAAGTGCAGGATCCCGTTCAGCGCGAACAATGGATGAGGCGGGACGAGCCAGGTGACCAGCCAGTCGTGCGCCGGAAAGACATGGCTGAGCCAGACGGGAGAGGTAAGCCAGGCAATTCCGATGAAAACGGCCAGCACTGCAGCGTAGAGCGAATCAAGTCCGGTTCGCGATAGCAAGCGCGCCAGGCTGCCCAGCGCGAGCGCATACGCGAGAAGAACGATCGAGCAGCCGAGCCATTGCTCGACGGTGACGTTTGCGGTGAGGACTGCCGCCAGCCATGCACACGCGGTTCCTGTTGCGAGCGCAACCGCTGCCAGCAGCTGAAGTCGCCATGAGCTTTCGGTCAACGCAAATCCTGGCGTGAGCAGCGTGGTGAACCCGAGCCCGCCAAGAAAAAGCCCAAGCGTCGCTCCCGCGGACCGGTAGCACAGTGCGCCACAGAAGAACCCCACGAGCAGCGGCAGGGCGAAGCGGAGAATGCTCAAGGTATCGACGCGCGGAGGTTGGGCAGTAGTGACGGGTGAGTGAGTGTCGTCGTCGGGCATTGGCGGTCAGTGTCGATGAACGTCAATCCGGAACTGACACGGGCGCCGTCGAAGGCGCAGTTGCGGCGCGCTCCGCGTCCTTTCGCGGATTCTTCCCATGCTCGAGAATCATGATGACCTTGGCGCCGGCCTTGGGAGCGACGTCCGGGTTTCGCTCCCACTCCAGCTGCTCGTTGCTGTTGCTGGCCATCTGCGGGACGTCGATGACGGTGAGATCGAAATTGACCACGCTGGCGAGGTATCCGGTCGTGTCGCCGGCGTATTTTCCCTGGATCATTCGCGAGCCGGCGAAGACCCAGTCGAACGGCGCCGCTTCCTTTTTTGTCTTCACGTCGCGCAGCAGGCGGTAGGCCGGAACCGTGACGGTCTTCCCGTTCTGCTCGAACTGCACGCTGATGTGGATCGGGTCGCCATGCGCTGGGGTCCACTTGTTGCTTTCTTCGGAGTAGGTGATCGGGGAACCGGGCTTCAGGCCGATCGCGAGCAGGGCGAAGTGGAGATCGGATGGCTTGACCGCCGCGCGAAGGATGGCTTCGTAGTCGTTGGTTCCTTTGACGCAGCAGAAGAACTCAACCGGCGTCTCCACGCCCAGCGCCTCACATTCCACGCGCACCTGCTTCTTCACCGCGTCGAATTCAAGGTGCGGAAGCTTGCCGAGAGCCTTCTCGCTCGGGGCGGGCTGCGTCGAAGGCTGAGTGCTCGCAACCGTCGGGGGATCGGCGAAGGCGGATTCCGAGCCAAGCAAGAAGAGCAAGGCCAGCAAAGCTGCGATGCGAGATGACATCAACGCTCCGGGACCGGAGTCTAACCGCGAATCGGAACCTGCGCAAAATGTAGGCGCGGGTGGGGTTGGAGGGAAGCTGACGCGAAGGTTCAGATGCTGTCCGGCATCGACGGATAGCCGAAAAACAGGATCAACGCCCGCCGCGGATGGTCCGTCGCGTTCGGTGCGGTGTAGTGCAGGGTCTTGGCGTGATGAATCGTACATCCGCCGGCCGGAACCGGGCAGACGGCGGCCTTGCTTCCGTCGACGCCATCGGTCTCCAGTGTATGCACCTTTGGGTCGTGGCCGATCGGATGATGAGGGCGAAGGTTGCCGAGATGGCTGTGCGGGATGAACTGCATGCAGCCGCTTTCGATGGTCGCATCCTGCAGGGGCATCCAGATGTTGCAGCCGTAGCAGATCCGGTCGCGCCCGTCCCGGGCGCCGTAGGCCAGGTCCTGATGCCAGGGCACTTCCTTGCCGTTGTGCGGGGGCTTGTAGATGGCGTGATCGAACGACAGCGCCGCCTGCGGTCCGAGCAACTGCCGCGCGATGGCCTGTGCGTTGCGGAAATACTGCGTCTCGAGCAGTCGCGGTTCGAATTGCGTTGCGTTATTGATCTGGGGCGTGCGCCGCTCGCCGGCATGGTGTTTCAGGTCGCCAAGGTCGAACGCCAATTCCTTGGGCAACTCATCGAAACGATCGAACAAGCCGTCGAGCAGTTCGCGGATGCGCTGCACCTCATCGCGCGGCGCCAGGCGATCGAGCGTCAGAAACCCGTCGCGATGGAACTGAACGATCTGGTCCGTCGTCAGCTTCGGCGTCGTCTCCGACAGGGTGGCCGTCATATCGTTGGCTCCGATTTGGGTCGATGAACCCAGGCATCCCGCACGCGCACGGCTGTCTCCGGAAAGTCGCTGAACAATCCGTCGACGCCCAGGTGATAGAACAGCTCGTACTCTTTCGCCGGATCTTGATTGTACTCGGCCGCCAGATACTGCGCCTCATTTCGGAACGTATAAGGATGCACGAGCAGTCCCGCTGCGTGCGCATCTTCCACGAGCGGCGTCGGTTGCAGCAGTCGCCCATTCGCGCCAACAGGAACAATGCTTCCCTTCCAGGGCCCGATGCCGTCGGCATAGGAAGCGATTTCCGACAAACCAACCGGAGTCAATAGATCGCCATAGGTTCGGGCATCGCCGGCGAGGACGAAGTCAAGGGGCTGGCCGTAGCGCAGATGACCATTTGGCTGGATCACGAATGCATCGGTGAGTTGAACGATGGGAAACTCAGTCAGGCGCCGCAGGTCCTTCAGGTTCTGAACTTCGAAAGACTGCAGGAACACGGGCGCGGAGCGGCCGCGGTAGCCGCAGTCATGCAGCATCTGCACGAGCGTCTCTTCCAATGGAAGGCCAAGCTGGCGGAAGAAGCTCGGGTGCTTCGTTTCGGGATACAAACCGATCGTCCTGCCGGTTCGCAGTGTCGCGCTGCGCGCCAAGTCGATTACCTCCTGCAGCGTGGGGATCTGGAAACGACCATCGAAGGAGCTGTCGCGAAATCCGAAGCGCTGCCTTGCCCGAAGGGTTTTGATTTCGACGAGAGTGAAATCGCAACTGAACCATCCTTCGATCTCGACGCCGTCGATGCTCTTGAGCGTTTTTCGCGATGCATACTCCGGCCGCTCAGCGACGTCGGTGGTGGCGGATAGCTCCGGCTCATGCCGCGCAATCAACACGCCGTCACCCGTCGCGACCAGGTCGGGCTCGATAAAGTCTGCACCGTGCTCGATTGCCAGTTCGTAGCTGGCCAGCGTGTGCTCGGGGCGCAATCCGCACGCCCCGCGATGGCCGATCACGATGGGGATTCGACCCGTTAACGTCGGGACGCTTTCGGTCTTGCGGGCGCGGTCGGACACGCAGCAAAGACTATCCGATCCAACGTTGGAAGCGGCTCATGTACGCTCCCACCATCCTCAGGGAATAAGCGCAAGCGGCTGATCCCATTGAATCTACGCGCACCGCTGTCCGACGCCGATTGGGGGCCGGACATTTTTGCGGCTACCATATCCCGCTCCTGAGTAACACCCTCGAAAGGACGTTTTGCAACCGCTGATCAATCACCTGGTGTTGGAGGGCGTGGGGCCGCTCGATGCGACGGTGGGGATGGTTTCGCTGCCGCTGCCGCGCGATGTGGCTGGCGGCGTGTCGATCGCCCACCCGAACGCGGCCATGCAGCCGGTGGGGTGGTGGGTGCGCAATGAAGTGCCAAGGCGCAGTCTCGCGGTCGTCGTGGATTCCAAAGGTGTGCCCGAGACATTGCGGCTCCAACAGGGCAAAGCCGCGGCCCCCTCCCAGCCGAGCGACGGTTGGTCGGTGAACACGCGCATCACGCGCGAGAAGCTCGACTTCAAGCCGGCTAAATACAGCAACGTTGAATCGCTTCGCGGCGTGCCCGCAGAAGACTGCACTACCGTCGAGTTCGAGCTGCTGCTGGGTTATGGCGGTCGCACTGTTTCGCTCCAATTTGGCGCGACCAACCCCATGGGAGAGGGCGCTTTCTACTGGCAGAACGTGCACGTCGATCGGCTTTGGAAACATCGGTCGGTTGAGGCGATGCGCGTCGGCGGCGTGATCTACAACGGCGACACCTACCTCTGGGCCGACGTTTACCTGCTGCTGTTCTCCAACGGCGTCGCGCACGCCGCCGCCCACTTCGTCAACACGAAGCTGCACATCGAGGGGTATGACTTTCAGGGGCTTCCGTTGATCCGGTTGGAAGCGGAAGATCTCTCTGCGACGGATGCAACGCTTCCAGCCGACGGCGCCCGCTTCGAGCTCGGTAGCGTGAGATTGAATCTAAGCGACGCCGAAGCGCTCTGCAGCGAGGAATGCCCGGCGACGCTCCGCGGAGCCGAGGGCGAGTTGTTCTGGAGGCCGTTCAGCAGGACGTTTAATCCGCAGCTAAAGGACGCCCCGCCTTTGCAGTGGGCCCCGGGCTTCGCGCGGACAGTGCGCTTTCAGTTCAGTCTTTCCGATGCGGCGCCGGTCATCGCGCGTTATCGAGTGCCCGCCTGGTGGTATGCCGTCAGCGGCGAGCCATGGCCCGGTTCATACCTTCCGGTGCATGGACGCCTCGCCAAGGTGGGAGAACTCACGAGCGATCATCTTCGCGGGAAGATGCAGACCGGCCGCTTCGATGCAGGCTCCGCCGCCTTCGGCAACGACGGCTTCGCCGGCATTGGCATGATGCGCAATGCCTATCACACTGGCCGGGCGGATCTTTATTCAGCCTCGCTCGATTACTGCTATTACTGGGCGGACCTGGCGATCGATCACCGCGACTTCACCGTGCACCAATGGGTGGGCGGCTGGCCATGGAAGACCTGTGCGTATTCCAAGTTTCGCGACGTGCTGATGGGCTACCTCGAAACGGGCGATCCCTATCTTCTCGACACGGTGGAGATGGCCGCCGACTCGTATTGGGCGTGGTTCCGTTCGAACTGGCCGCGCTGCACGATCGGACGTGACGCTTTCGAGCTGGGCGGGTGGGCGCTGCTGCGTCGATACCTGGGCAGCGAGCGGGCCCGCGAGCGCACGCGCGAGTTCGTTCGCATGATCCGTTCAGTTCTCGATTCGCGCGAATCGGTCGGCGGGCAGATGGGAGCCGGGCCCCATCCGGGGTATCTCTCGTCGCTGTATATGACGGCCATCGCGATGTGCAGCCTGCTTGATGTCGCGGAGGCGGAGGTGGAAGAAGGCGAGCATCAGGCGGTGGCGCAGATGCGACCCCTCTTTCAGCGGCTGCACGAGCGCTGGATCCGCGACGACATCGAGATGTTTCCCAGCAACTACGGCAAGCAAACCCGCGCCACCTGGGGCGACTTCGGTGAAGAATTGTTTGCTGGGCTGAGTGGACGGATCTACCCACAGCTCGCGCGGCTGGGTCTGGGGGCGGGAATGGTCGACGTTGGTTTGCTCAAGCTTTCTCAAACGCGACTGCCGTCTTTAGAGAAATGGGCGACGGAAGGCCGCCCTGGGGATAACCTGATCAACCCGCTGTACCACGATGCGCTCCTGCTCGGCGCCCGGCTGACCGAGGCGGGCGTAGAGCTTTCGCCGCTGGGCGATCCCACAACCTGGGCACCCGAGCAGACCGTCGAAACCCCGTGGGGGCCGCTGCAGGTCCGCACCACGGTGAAGAGCGATGAGGTTACTTTTTCATTCAGCGCCGCTCAGCAGTACGAGGTCGAAATCGAGTTCAACGGCGGCCGGACGCGCACCACCAGCGATGGCGCCGCAGTGTTCAGGATTCTTTCAGCGGTCAGCAAAAGTGCGTGAGGGAGAGTTAATTTCTGACCGGGCGTAAGCCCGTTGGTTTCTGCGGTACGGGCTGACAGCTGCGTAGCTCAGAATCTTAAGATGCACCTTGAGATCCTGTTAACTCTTCCCGCGCGCGGCGCGATTGTCGGTGAATCCGGCATTGCTTGACTCCCCGGCTGGCGATGGTAACTTTCCGCGGCACACTTCTTTTCGCCGGGGTTCGGCAGTTCGAGGGCATCGATGAGACGCGAATTTGGTGTTGGGGTGCGCTGCGAGGCGCTGGAGGCACGGCTTCAATTCTCAGCCATCCCGCTAGAGGCTGATGCTTTTCACGACGCGGCTGCCGGGCACGCATCGGGGGCAGAGGGGAAACACGGGCCGACCGTCGGCCCCGCGATCCGGCTGGACCTGGTCGCATTGCATGAGTTCGGGCACGCGCTTGGCTTGGATCACAACAGCAGCGCCTCCTCGATCATGTATGCCTACTACAACGCCGACTACAACCTGAGCAACTTCGCCGATGACCCAGCCGTCGCGCAGTTCCGGAGCCTGTTTGCCAACATCAATACGAGCCCCTGGACAGACTCCGCCGACCCGGTCCCCAATGATGGGAAAGTCGAGATCACCTACAGCTTCGTCCCCGACGGCACGAAGATGGAGGGGCGCAAAAGCAGCAGCAACATGTTCTCGACGTTCAACAGCCTCTACGGCAGCACCGCGGCGTGGGAACAGATCTTTACCGACGCGCTAAACCGCTGGGCAGGCATGAGCAACGGGAACGTGAGCTTCGTGCCGCACTCCGACTCGGGTCTGCCCTTCAACTACTCAGGGAACAGTCAGAACGACGTAGGTTCCGGCGACATCCGCATCGGCACGCACAAGTTCGATGGTCCCAGCAGCACGCTGGCGCACACCTATTTTCCGCCGCCCAACGGGGCCACCGCCGCCGGCGATTCGCACTACGACTCGGACGAAAACTGGGACGGCAAGCGAAGCAGCGCCCTGGTGAGCAGCGCAAACGGCCTCCCGCAGACTTCCACCACCCTGGCCGGCGTTAGCTTCGAAGGCGGTGATGGTCTCTCTTTCAAACCGGTGGACGACTCCAATTCGACTCCGTCAATCGCCATGCTGGTGATCGAGGATTCGAATCGACTGGACATGAAAGACGCCGCGCGAATCCTGGACGACCTGCTCGAGTGACGTTTCCTCACGATCGTTTCGCTGATCGCATTCCCAAAAACGCAAGGTATTGTGGCAATCCAGGTCGGCCCTGAGCGAATGGTGATGTCCGGCGGCCTGCAGCCGTTCATGCTGCGCACGGGACGGGGAACGCTATTGGTTCAGTCGCAGCTGCGATTTCCCCCCGGCTACATACCCCCGGCCGAGAATGCCTATCCCGGAATCCCCGGAAACGTGGTCTCGCGCGACAACGGCGCCACCTGGCAGGTGTGGAACGTGGCTCGCGAAGGGGCCGCGCCGCCTGCGCCGAGCGGCAGTCCCTTCTGGGACAACGTGATGCGGCAGCGTGAGACCGGTCCTGTCTTCGAGGGTGCGGCGGTCGCCCTCCGTGCGGGGCCGGTGCTGATCCAGGAATGGACCGTCGAAGGCCCCGACGCGTCGGGGAAGATGACCGGCCGCGTCTGGGAGTCCCACGACGACCTGCAGACGCTGCGCGATCCGGTCGAGTCAGTGATCCAGTTGCCGCAGTCGAAGAGCGGCGTCGACGACCAGGGCCGGCCCTATGCCGGGCTTACCTTTCATCGCAGCCTGATCGAGATGCCGGACGGCGAGCTTCTCGCATGTGGTTACTGCTGGTTCAAGGAGGACACCGCGCCTTCGACTTACCGGCCGCAAATGTTGAAGTTTAGAACGGTGCTGCTGCGCTCGTCGGATCGCGCGCGGACGTGGCGCTACGACGCGACGATCGCGGTCGATCCCTCCGTTGGCGAGGAAGGATTCAACGAGCCGGTGTTGGCGCGCGTATCGCGCGGTCCGGGCGCGGGGAGGCTGGTATGCGTGATGCGCACCGGCAGCAATGACTGCCCGGTGTATCAGTCGCACAGTGACGATGAAGGAGCGAGCTGGTCTCGCCCGCGGCCTCTCGAGCTGCGCGGCGTGGATCCGGAGCTGATCGAGTTGAGCGACGGCCGGCTGGCGTGCCTGGTCGGCCGGCGGATGCACGATGATCAACACTCGCGCCGCGGCTATTTTCTCGCGCTCAGTGAGGATGCGGGCGATACCTGGACGACCGCCGCTGGCTGGAACGCTGAGCCGCATGCCAACATCGGCAATGCCACGTATTACAGCAGCCTGCGCGAGTTGGAGCCTCGGCGGCTTCTGGCTGTCTACGATGTCGGCTACTGGTCTCACCCGGTGCGCTACATCGCGTCCCGAGAGTTGCATCTGGATTAGCGAATCTCTCTTACAGCTTGCCGCCTGATTGGGTGCAAGCATGCTCCGCCACCGCCTGGTCCGCCCAAAAACCGCGACGCTCCCGCTCCTGTGCTCCGCTTGCCCCTTTGTGAAGGATTCGTACAATCTCTGACCCCCGGCGTCCGATCGATTCGGCTGTCGGCACGTTTCCGAAGCGGCTCTTCCGTCACAGAGGTAACCAATATGCTCGGCACCGGAAAGATTTCACAGGTGATCGGTTCCACCTTCGACGCCGAATTTCCCGAAGATCAGCTCCCCAAAATCTATAACGCGATCAAGATCGACGTGCAGCACAACGGGTCCTCGATCCACCTGACCGGTGAAGTCCAGGGCCACCTCGGCGGCGGCAAGGTCCGAGCCGTCGCGCTCGGTTCGACCGACGGCCTGCGCCGCGGGATGGACTGCGTCGATACCGGTGGCCCGGTCACCGTTCCGGTCGGCAAGCAGACGCTCGGCCGGGTCTTCAATCTCCTCGGTGATCCCATCGACAACCGCGGGCCCATCGAGGCATCCGAGCGACGCCCCATCCATCGTGAGCCGCCGGCGTTTACCGACCTCATGCCCAAGGCGGAAGTCTTCGAGACGGGCATCAAGGTGATCGACCTGCTGACGCCGTTCCTCCGCGGCGGCAAAGCGGGATTGTTCGGCGGGGCTGGCCTGGGAAAGACCGTCGTCATCCAGGAGCTCATCGCCCGCATCGCCCAGCAGCACGGCGGCTACTCGGTCTTCGCCGGCGTCGGCGAGCGCACCCGCGAAGGCACCGACCTCTGGCTGGAAATGCAGGAAGCGCAGATCGGCAACACCGGCAAGCACGTCATCGACCAGACGGTGATGGTCTTCGGCCAGATGAATGAGCCGCCGGGCGCGCGGCTTCGCGTCGCGCTGTCAGCGCTCACGATGGCCGAGTATTTCCGCGACGACACCGGCGCCGACACGCTTCTGTTCATCGACAACATCTTCCGCTTCACCCAGGCCGGCTCCGAAGTGTCGGCCCTGCTGGGCCGCATGCCCAGCGCCGTGGGCTATCAGCCCACGCTCGCGACAGAAATGGGCGAGCTTCAGGAGCGCATCACCAGCACCAGGCACGGCGCCATCACCTCCGTCCAGGCGGTGTACGTCCCCGCCGACGACCCCACCGACCCCGCGCCCGCCAATGCGTTCGCGCACCTTGACGCGTTCATCTATCTCGAGCGCAACATCGCCAGCAAGGGAATCTATCCCGCGGTCGACCCGCTCGCCTCCGCGTCGCGTGCCCTCGATCCGCAGATCGTGGGCGAGGATCACTACCGCGTCGCCCGCAAGGTGCAGAACATGCTGCAGCGCTATCGCGACCTGCAGGACATCATCGCGATCCTCGGCGTGGATGAGTTATCCGAAGAGGACAAGCTGATCGTCAGCCGGGCCCGCAAGATCGAGCGTTTCTTCAGCCAGCCGTTCTTCGTCGCCGAGCAATTCACCGGCAAGAAGGGCGTCTACACCAAGATCGCCGACACGCTCAAGAGCTTCGATTCCATCTGCAACGGCGAAGCCGATTCGCTGCCCGAGCAGGCGTTTTTGTACGTGGGCGACCTGGAAGAAGTGAAGGAGAAGGCGAAGGGGATGTAGACCTTGCCTCGGTGGGACGATCATCCGCCCGTCGTCGCGTCCAAACCCGTGCGACTCAAGAGGGCTGTCACGCTCCCAGCCTGGTCGGGGTCGGCAAAACCGGCTTTCCACGCTGAAAACCAGGCGCACTCCAACCCATCGCCTATCGCCGACCATGCCATGACCACTGGCCGACCAGAGCGAAACCAAAGCATCGCCAACAAATTGCCTGGATTGATCCATCTGACCACCGTCGAATCGCCATCTCCCGACCGTGTCACCGCCATCTCGCGACCGTGTCATATCGATGCGGCCCCCAACCGATCACCAACCTGACCCGTCTGCCGCTTTATCAGAGCGGCTCGGTGGCGGTCTGGATAGCGGTTCACCGCTCGCCGCTCAGCACGCGGAGTAGGCCGCGCCCACGTTGAGCCACCTGCGCGCCGCCGGTGGACTTCGCGTGGGACATCAACAAGGATGGGCGGGTGGGGGACCTGGACAAGAGCATCGTCCTGGGCAACTTCACCGGCGAAAACTCGCTGCCCCTGAAACTGATCAAGCCCCCTGCTTCGCCGGCAGCAAGCATCACGGCAGGGCTGCTCAACGACACCGGCTCGAGCAACAGCGACGGGATCACCGCCGATGCTTCCATCACCGGAAACTTGTCCAACGCCGGCTCGGCGGTGAAGCTCAAGGCCGGCTTCGACGCCGCGGCGACGGGCAATTACCTCGACGTTTTCTCCGACATCTCGCCCGGCGGAGCGTTCACCTTGAGCCAGGTGTAAGTGGCTCACGCCCGACTTCCCCTGGAAGTGATTGCCGTGCCACGAGCTCAAGGCTTCAAGTTAGTTCGGAACCCCAGCAAACTGCAGGTCTCTGATCTCCAGCTCCACGCTGCTGCGCCCGTTGAATTCGTTGATGGTCGGCTCCACCGCCAGGTCGATCGGGGTGCCGGGGGTGAGGTTGTCCAGGAGTTGGCCGTAGCCGAAGGCGATGCACTTGAGACTGTGCTGGCCCTGGCGGACATGGAGCTGCAGGTGCTCGCCGCTGGGGCCGACGCGGCGCGGGGGGGCGGCGACTTCGAGCCCGCGACAGCACAACACCGGCTTGCGGTTGCCGTGACCGAAGGGGCCGAGCCTTTTCAAATCGGTCACGAGTGCTTCGGTCACCTGTGCCAGATCGGCCAGGCAATCGAGGTGGATCTCGGGGATCAGCATCTCAGGGCGAATGCTGCACTTCGCGTGTTCGCAGAACGCGTGACGGAAGCCGTCGAGATTTTCTGTCTTCAGGCGCAGTCCCGCCGCCATCTCGTGCCCTCCGTAGCCTTCCAGGTGTTCGCCGCACGCCTGCAACGCCCGCGCGAGATGGAAGCCGAAGATGGACCGTCCGCTGCCCTGGCCCTGCCCATTGCTCAGCGCGATCATGATCGCGGGCCGGTGGTAGCGATCGACGATTCGCGAGGCGACGATCCCGATCACGCCCGCATGCCACCCCTCCTGCGCGAGGACGATTGCGCAGCTGCCGTCTTTGTCCAGGCCGAGTTCCGTTACCTGCGCCACCGCCTCGCCGAGGATTCTTCGTTCAATCGCCTGGCGGGCGCGGTTCTGCGTCTCGAGATAGACCGCGATCTCACCGGCCTTCGCCTGGTCGGCGCTGGTCATCATCTCGACGGCCAGCCGCGCGTGCCCCATCCGCCCGCAGGCGTTGAGGCGCGGCGCGAGCAGGAACCCGACGTGGACGCTGTCGAGCTTCTGCCCGGTCAGCCCGGCCGACTCAATCAGCGCCTTGATGCCGACAAGCTTGCTCTGCTTCAATCCGCTCAAGCCGAAATGGGCGAGGACTCGGTTCTCACCCACCAGCGGCACCACGTCGGCGATGGTCCCCAGCGCCGCCAGCGCTGTCGCTTCGATTAGGAATGCGCGAAATGTTTCGCTGACGCGATTCGCCCCGCTTATCGCCAGGCCGATGCCCCAAGCGAGCTTGAAGACGACCCCCGCGCCGCAGAGCGAAGCGTTCGCATACGCCGGACCCTCGTGCGGCAGGCGCGGATGGACAATCGCATAGCAGTCAGGAAGGAGGGCGGCAGCTCCCGATTCATGCCATTCGTGATGGTCGGTGACGATCAAGTCGACGCCGCGGTCGCGGGCGATCTTCGCCGGCTCCATCGCGGTGATGCCGCAGTCGACCGAGACGATCAGCTTCGCGCCGCCGTCGCAGAGCTGCCCGATCGCTTCATCGCTGATGCCGTAACCTTCCTCAATGCGGTGGGGAATGTAGAACGCCGCGCGGCCGCCGAGAACGCGCACGGCGTGCCAGAGAATCGCGGTGGCGGTGATCCCGTCGACGTCGTAGTCGCCGTAGATGACGATTTTTTCGCCGTCGCGAATCGCGCGGGCGATCCGCTCGGCGGCTTTCGTGAGGTTTGGAATGCCGGCCGGATCGTGAAGGCACTTCAGGCTCGGCCGCAGGAAATCCTGGCACTCGGCCGGCTCGCGCATGCCGCGGCCAAGGAGGATCTGCGCGATGAGCGGCGAGGTCTTCAGCCGCTCCGCCAACTCCCGCGCCCCCGCATCGGGGGCGGCTACGTTCCATCGCTTGGGTTGGTGCATGTTTCGCCGCCGCCCGCCCGGGGCCTCCTGCCACATGGGATGCAGCTGATTTTAGTCCGATCGAATCATGCTCGCCAGTTTTCCCCCGCGTCGCGCCTGCTATCGTCTACTCTGCCAGGCTGCATCTCGCCGCTCAGCGCCCATCTCCGCGCGCCCCCGCGATTTCAACCTCAAGCTTCTGGATCTGCTTGCTCTTCGCCTCGATGTCCTTCTCCTTGCTTTCGATCTCCTTCTTCTCGCTGGTGATGTCGACGCGGAGCCGGCCGTACAGGTTCAGGTACGCGTTGGCGACGAAGACGAGCGCGAAGAACGCGATCAGGTACCCGCGCCAGCCGTCGTACATCAGCTTGAAGCGCGTCATCAGCAGGAAGGCGACGGTCACGTAGTGGCTGAAGCAGTATTCGCAGGTGAACAGATAGAAGAACTTCCGTTGGAACAAGCTCGCGCAGGCCGTGCTGCGATGCAGGCACCACTCCCGCGGCTCGCGGAAGAACTCCTCGAACACCACGGTCCGCGCGATGCTGGCGATGGGCAGCGCCAGCACGAACAGGCCGACAATCTGCTGCCAATTGAGGTTCATGGGGCACCGATCCGTTCGCCGCGGCCTTGCTTTCCCATCTATAACCGTGCGAGAACGGTCCGAGGAACGTCCGATCTCGCCAATCGGTTTTGCCCACGCCCCCCTGGTCTGCGGGCTGGTAAAATGAGCGGGGCTTGGCGCGAGGACGATTCGATGAAGCACCCCACCAGCCGACGTGATCTGCTCCGCAATGCGCTACTCGCCGGTGGAACTGCGCTCTGCGCCGGCGCACCGTCGGTCGTCGCTTCGGAAGAAGCGGCGCCGCTCCGCTTCATGCATCTCACCGACATGCACGTGCAGCCCGAACTACGGGCCGCCGAAGGTCTTGCCGCGACCCTCGAATCAGTTTCCCGATTGACGCCAACTCCGCAGTTCATCGTCACCGGCGGCGACCACGTCATGAACGCCTTCAGTGAGTCGAAGCAGCGCTGCGAGCTTCAGTGGGGGCTCTACACGAAGACGCTTTCCTCCGGAACGAGGGCGAAGATCTACCCGGTTCTCGGCAACCATGACGTGTGGGGCTGGGGAGCGCCTCAATCGATTCGCGAAGATGAACCGGGCTACGGCAAGGCAATGGCGATGGACCAACTGTCGATGAGAAGCGCCTACTACTCTTTCGACGCGGGCGCCTGGCATTTCATCATCCTCGACAACATCGCCCGGCGGGATGACAACTACTTCGGCAGCCTCGACGACGTACAGACCGAATGGCTCGAGGCGGATCTGAAAGCCAACGGCCCTCATCGGCCCGTCTGTGTCTTCACCCATATTCCGCTTCTGAGCGTCTGTGTCTTCTTCGATGGGGAGCGGGTTCAGAAGACCAACTGGGTTGTCCCCGACCAGTGGATGCACCACGATGTGAAGCCGCTGTTGAACCGCTTCAAGCCATACCGCGTTCCGCTGCTGGTTTCAGGTCACATGCATCTGGTCGATCGAGTGGAATACATCGGGATGACGTTCATCTGCGATGGCGCAGTCTGCGGCAACTGGTGGAAAGGCCCGAACCAGGAATTTGCCGAAGGCTACGGCGTCTTTGACCTCTGGCCCGATGGGCGCTTCAAGCATCAGTATGTTCCATATGGCTGGAAATCCGCATACCACAGGAATCCGTCGCATGGCTTGCGGGGTTGATCCCCGTGTGACAAGGAAAGCCCAATGACCGAACCGACGATCCGGCTTACGGAGGAACAGATCGACTTCTATCACCGCGAAGGGTTTCTGACCTTGCCGGCGATCACGACCGCGGACGAGGTTCAGTGGTTGCGCGGGATTTACGACCGTTTGTTTGAGAACCGCGCCGGCCGCGATCGCGGCGACCAGTTTGATCTCGGCGGCGCCGACGAGGATGGCAAGACGGCTGTGCTGCCTCAGATTCTCGGCCCGTCGAACTATGAGCCTGAACTGAAGCAGGGGCTGTTCCGCGTCAATGCCCTGTCTGTGGCGCGGCAGCTGTTGGGTGACAAGGCCGACTATCAGGGCGAGCATGCGATCCTGAAGCCCGCCTTGATCGGCGCGCCGACGCCCTGGCATCAGGACGAGGCGTACTGGAACCCCGACTATGACTACAACGCGATGAGCATCTGGGTGCCGTTGCAGGACGCGACGCTGGAGAACGGCTGCATGCAGTTTTTGCCGCGGAGCCATCGCATGGAGGTGCAACCGCACCACAGCATCGGCCACGACCCGCGCGTCCACGGGCTGGAAGCCGACTCGATCGACACCTCATCCGCGGTGCCATGCCCCATCACGGCCGGCGGCGCCACGATCCACCACAATCGGATGTTCCACTACGCCGGGCCGAACCGCTCAACGGCGCCGCGTCGTGCGTACATCCTCGGCTTTGGCCTTCCGGCAACCAAGCGCGGCGCGACCCGTGATTTCTATTGGAATCGAATGAAGCAGACCCCGCGCGAGGCGCGGGCCAGGGCCACCGCGCCGGATGCCACCCAGCCGTTTGTCATCCCATCTGACGCAAAGGCGTAAGACAAGGTTGGATCGGGTTTCGTTGAGACGAAGCGATGCCGGTTGGCCTCCATCGCAATTCCGGCGTGCAACCGTCGCGCTCTGTAAATTGCTCGCTATGATTCCCGCCTCTGTAACCAAAGGAATTTCATGGCAACTCGCACCGGTGGTTTCCCTATCGGCCTTCGACGCGGCTGGACCGACTGGCAGAAGGACATGAAGTCGCTCGCCTCGTGGGCGAAAGGCGCGGGGTTCGAAGCGATCGATCTCGGCGGCGTCACCGCCGATGACGCCGCGACGCTCGCCGGCGCCAGCCTTCGCCTTGGCTCGGTCGATCTGCTTGACTTCGGCAGCATCATGGCGAGCGATCCCTCCCAGCGCAAAGATGTCATCGAGAAAAACGTCACCTACGTGAAACGGGCGGCCGCCGCGGGGGCGAAGGTGTTCTTCACCTGCCTTATTCCAGGAGATCCAAGCCGCGCCCGCTCAGAGAATTACCGGCTGGCGGTCGAATCGTACGCGCCGATCTGCAAGGCGATCGAGGCCGCCGGCGGCGCGCTCGCCATCGAAGGCTGGCCCGGCGGAGCGCCGCACCTCGCGAACCTCTGCTGCACGCCCGAGACCTGCCGCAGTTTCCTCAAGGATGTTGGCAGCAAGGCAGCCGGTTTGAATTACGATCCGTCCCACCTGATCCGCCTGGGTGTCGATCCCATTCGATTTCTCAAGGAATTTCTCCCGCACATTCACCATGTCCATGCCAAAGACACTGCGATCGATTCTGAGGGTATCTATGAGCTGGGCCGGTACCAGAGCAGTGCCTTCGGCAAGCCGCACGGCTTCGGCGAATACGTCTGGCGCTACACCATCCCCGGTCATGGCGAAACACGCTGGGTCGATGTCTTCAATATCTTGAAGTCGGCCGGCTACAAGGGAATCGTGAGCGTCGAGCTGGAAGACGAGAACTTCAACGGCAGCGAGCCGGGCGAGAAGGCGGGCTTCACCCATTCGTTGGCGTTCCTGCGCGGGGCGTGATCGTTCTGGCTGCAGGGCAGACCCATGTTGACGTGCAGATCCAAAGCAGGAAGTTCTCCGGCGGTCGATGTCTTGATAGACATCTAGAACCAAATTATTTCTTCCGAACCGATTTCAAACCTCTGCCGTACTTTGAGCACCGGACGGATCCGAAAAGGCGAGGCGCCTTCTCGAGGGAAGTATCCATCCAAGAAACTTAAGAAGGCTCAATCATGACACTCAAGTCGTTGCTGCGCACCCTCATCGTGCGCCCGTCGGATGCTCTGCGCTCTTCCAACCGTCTACGCGCCGCCGCTCACGCCGCGGTTGAGACGCTCGAGCGGCGGCAGCTGCTGACCGCCACGCCGACCTTCTCCGCCGGCGCAACGGCCGACGAGGGAGTCAACTTCAGCCTCACCGTCAACGCCAACGCGACCAACGTTCAGCATTACTCGCTCGACTGGGGCGACGGCAGCGCGGCAACGGACGTTGATAGCAGCGCCGCCAGTCAGCTCTTCACTCACAAGTACGCCGATGGATCCGCCGCCGGCACTGCCCGCACCGCCACCGCCACGCTCACCTACGCCGACGGCGCCGGCAGCGCCACCAAGGCGCTCACCGTCCGCAACCTCCCGCCTTCGCTGCTGGTCAGCCGCGCGGCCGCCGCGGCCGAAGGCTCGCTCTTTACGCTTCACTTTGCCAC